>JBIIVV010000159.1:0-7311 GCA_044339235.1 Ferruginibacter sp. | reverse complement strand
CTGTACTCACAGAACCATTCCATATATTAGTAAATCCTAACGTAAATACTGTACTTATATTTCCATCCACCATGCACCTGAATTGGTAACCATTCCAAGAGGAAGGTGCATTATTAATTTGCATTACGGCAGTAGTTACCCCCGAAAAATTAATGTCACCACTAACAGCAGTATATCCACTTCCCTTATTCACCTGCCATTGGTAATTTGATCCTGTAATATTTGAAGTAAGCGAAGTATTTGAAAACGGTGGACATAGCACATTCCACGGAACTGCCGAAAGTAAAATGGGTGTTGCAATAAAAGAGCAACTATTGAAAGCCAACCCCCATGCATTTAAATTCCCCCCATCCTGGTCATAGTTGTCCTTTATAGTAAGTTTCCATACGCCTGTGCTACTCTCTCCATCAAAGGCTGAGAGTGGATGCTGAGGCCTTACCGTTTGATTACCAATTGGTGGACAGGGAATAGCTGTAAGCGAGGCCTCATCATCAAAATTGATATTAAAGTCTGCTTCGTTATTACAAATGGTATCGAATAAAATCACTTTTGTTCCTGCAGGACTCGTAAGTGTAACAGTAAGGTCATTTATATAGGAATGACTACCTGACAAGCCTACGACGTTAAGATCGTTAATCGTTACTCCCGATTGAGCAGGTATCGTCAAAGTTGAATTAATAGTTGTTGTACCATAGGAGGAAATAAATTTAGGAACATCCGTACTGTATTTACAGGTGGCTATTCCAGTTTTAAAAACCCCGATGGTAGAATAAATACCTTTACCGCAGTTATTATATGCCGATACTCTCCAGTAATAAAGGGTGTTTTCTGCAAGGGCAGAAGGCAATACAAAAGGCGGAATTGTAATTGCAGAAACAGATTGAATGATCGATGTGAAGTTGGATACAGTTGAAATATCCAACGTATACAATGCATCCCCTGAAACTTTTGACCAATTAAAAGAAGGTAAGTTTGATACCCCAATCTCATTATTATAGGGTGCAATAAGGTTGGAAGGCGTTCCAGGAAGAGAACTTATCACAAATGTAAGAATGCTGGTTTTAGTAATACTGCCTGCCACACCTGTAACCGAAATATTGTAAACTCCTGCTGCCAAACCTGCCGTGTTAGCAAGTGTTATGATGGAAGAGTCTCCAGGCAAAACAGGGTTTTTACTAATCAACACGGTTGCTCCCGCAGGTGGCTTGGATGCAGATAAATTGATAGGCGTTGAAAAACCACTCAAAGAAGCGGTATGCAAACTAGTAGCCCCGCTATTTACACTACACACATTCACCGGCGTTGGAGTATTGAATACAAATCCAGCTGCAGGTGGCGTTTGAATGGAAAAATTGGCATTGGAAATATCATAAAAAACATTGCCCGCAGCCTTTATTCTTATCCTCGCAGAAGAGGATACATTATTTGGCACCTGTATTTCTTCCGTACCGTCATTTGGAGTACTGGATGCTATTACAATTGGAAAACTAATTCCACCATCTAATGACAACTCAATTTTTACATTAGAGCAATTGATTGGCGCAGTCTCAGTTCCTGCTGGATCCCACAAAATTGTTTTAAAATCATTTACAAACCAGGTAATACCAGTAGCAGAGGGATAAGTAATTAGAAAAGGACCGGCAGTTGCATTTACTGTAATGGCCATTTCATCAAAACATATACCACCTCCTCCTGCGCGATTATCCCTAGCCGTTAGTCTGAAATCAAGAGTTCGTGCATAAGTAGGCAATAATTCCCCTACAGTAGCAGTATTGTTAAGTATATCTGAAATTTGAGGAAAATTACGGACCGGAACAGATTGAGGAATAAATGAACGGAATATGGGTGCATTGCCCGAAGGATTATTCCACGTTCCAAATGCTGCTCCTACATTGATTTGCTCCCAACTAAAAGTCAATGCATCTCCATTGGCGTCAGAAGCACTGCCTACTAAACTAAAAGGGGTTGATTTGGGAATGGTATAATCCTGGCCAGCACTGACTACAGGAGGTAAATTACCCGTAGCCGAAACCTGGGGGCAATTGCTACCATTACCGGATAGAATAAAAGCAGAAATTTCATTTAAACTAATGGCATGAAACTGCGCATCACTATTAGATTGTAGATTATCGGTACCACAAATTCCAGCATAAGCCATGATAGTACTTCCACTTCCTGGTTCAGCATTGGCAAAAGGCACTCCATTTCCGTTACAAGCGTCGGTAATGGAATTAAAAGGATGATTGGCACCAAATTGGTGGCCAATTTCATGTGCCACATAATCTATATCAAAAGGATCGCCAGCAGGAAGTGGAGAGCCGGTAACCCCCTTTGCCTTCTGACCTGCTACACATACTACCCCCAAACCAGCTACCCCACCACCTCCAGTGCTAAACACATGACCAATATCGTAATTGGCATTGCCGATAATAAGATCAATTTTACGTTGATTTTCATCCAGCATCGTACCTCCCTCATTATTGGTAAAACCATCAGTAGCCGCATCCGAATAAATTAATAAATTGTTATTGGAAACCAATATCATTCTTATCCCCACCTCTCTTTCATATACCCCATTTACTCGATTGATAGTAGTGACTTGGGAAGCTTGGGCAGCGTTTACTGTACCACCTGAAGCAGCTGTGTATTCTGCAGTAGCAGCCAATGCTAGTCGATAAGTCCTTAACTGAGCCCCCATACAAGTTCCACGTGACAAGCCATTTGCAGACAAAGGCCTATTTCCAACACTCAAATTCCTTACTAAAGGAAGCTCAAAAAAACGAGTAGCTTTTTTGAAATCAGTTTTTTTATAACAAATATAACTATCCGTAATTCCTTTGGCATAAGGGTCGACAAAAACGGCGCCACCCAAAGAGGATATAATCATAGCATGAAAACCAGCAGGTGTAAAATCAAGCTTAATATTAGCTGTGGGATCATCAATTCCCTGGCCAGTAAAGGTATGTATATCAGGAAACTTTGCAGCCAGACCAGCTTCCATAATAGCTGTTTCCCAGATATAAAATTTAGCAGTGCCTCCAGAAGGAAGCGGTATTTCAATGATTGAGTTGGCGGCATTCACTACATTCCCTTTCTCGGAGGTAACCGTAGTTAAAAATTTTAAAAGCCCCGCTTTATTCAACTTGATTGTTCGGTACCTTGCAGGAATGATGGCCCTTTGGTTGGAAGGAATTTTTAAAGCCATTTCAGGAATATCTTCAAAAAAATTATTTTGTGCTGCACAATAAAACACTGACATCAAACACACAATAACCAATGACCCTTTTTTTAATAAAAATAGCATTGTAACAATTTTATAAAGTACGGATTAAATTTAACGGATACAGCTATCAGCTATATCAATCAAAATGAATTATTGGGTACTGCTAGTTGCTTAGGCTAACAAATGATTTAACATAGGGGGAAATAAACGAATTGGACAGATTTACTATCTGCTAACAATAATTATTTTTTAAAAAACTTGAAATGAACTGACAGTTAGTAGTAATGGTTTGTCAGGGATAGAATGGACAAAAAACAATTGAATTAAATTGATACAATCAAGCAGAAATGGGTAATCTATGCTCATTGTTATACAATAAAATCTAATTCACTATCAATAGATATAAAATAATTCTAAAAGATAAGAAAAAAAATCCATTACCTAGAGAATAATAAAAAATGATGGCTGTAAAACCTACTGATTGGGCAATACATAGGTGGTTACATCCTGAAATTCTATCTTTTTGCCAGATAAGATAACTAGGCGTTCTACCACATTTCTCAGCTCCCGGATATTTCCTGTCCAGTTATATTGAGAAAGCAATTCCAATGCATCCTTGTCAATATTTTTTTTCGATTGCCCATACTCCTCAGCAATCATTTCTAAGTAATAATCAATCAATAAAGGAATATCTTCCCGGCGGTCATTTAAGGAAGGCACATGTATAATAATAACGCCCAGGCGATGGTAAAGATCTAGTCTGAAATTCTTATTGTCTACCTCTTTCAATAAATCCTTATTGGTAGCTGCCACTATTCGAACATCTACCGAGATATCCTTATCAGCACCCACACGGGTAATTTTACCCTCCTGCAAGGCTCTTAACACTTTTGCCTGGGCACCCAAACTCATATCCCCAATTTCATCCAAAAATAGCGTACCCCCATTGGCCTGTTCGAATTTACCAATCCGCTGCCGGATGGCAGAAGTGAAAGAACCTTTTTCATGGCCAAACAATTCGCTTTCTATTAATTCTGCCGGAATAGCAGCGCAATTAACCTCTACCATAGGGCCCTTATTCCGATTGCTTTTTTCATGAATCCAGCGGGCCACCAATTCCTTACCAACTCCATTTTCGCCGGTAATTAATACACGGGCTCCCGTAGGTGCCACTTTTTCAATGGTATCTTTTATGTTATTGATTGGCTTGCTATTTCCTATTATTTCCTTTACCATTCCCACCTTGCGTTTCAGCACTTTTGTTTCCCTAACCAGGGTTTGCTTATCCAGTGCATTTCGCAAAGTGATTAGTAGTCGGTTAAGATCGGGAGGCTTGCTGATAAAGTCAAAAGCCCCTTTTTTAACTGCCTCCACAGCAGTTTCGATATTGCCATGACCGCTGATTACAATGATTGGAACATCTGGATGAATCGCTTTCGACTTTTCCAGAAACTCTATTCCATCCATTTTGGGCATTTTAACATCGCACAATACGAGGTCGTAAGCAGTATTACTAAATTTTCGTAAGCCTTCCTCCCCATCTGCTGCTTCATCTATCTTATAACCCTCATAGCGTAAGATTTCTGACAAGGTTTTTCGGAT
The DNA here is from genome assembly GCA_044339235.1 of Ferruginibacter sp. GTDB lineage: Bacteria > Bacteroidota > Bacteroidia > Chitinophagales > Chitinophagaceae > Ferruginibacter. The sequence goes on along the minus strand of JBIIVV010000159.1, from coordinate 2,486 downwards.
TGCCTTTTCATCATCAATGATTAAAATACTGGCCATAATGAATGATAAATTATTTTATGAATAAACTATTCAATCCCTTACCTATACAATACAATTGAAATGATATTGATAGATTACTGGAAAATTATAAAGAAAAAAAACGAAATTTTGGATACGATTCGTAAATATGATCCAATCCCAAAACCCGAATAAGTTAATCATTTACAATATTTCCTTCCTATTTAAATCAAAGAAAAGATAGGTTATTTTTTTTGAAAGTCAAGCTTAAAAATTAAAAGCGAGTAAGCTGGTAAAATTGCAGTTTAAGATTAAAATACTTTTATCTTAAAACCAGGAGTTGTCTATGTCAGCTATTAAAATATGGTTTGAAATCACTCAATTGAAAAGGGTCCGAAACAGTTATTTCGGACCCTTTTGGGAATTATTAAAAGATAAAATCATCCATGCCTTAGCATATCCTACCCTTTTGAGGAATACAATTTGTTAACTATTTACGCATATACATTACTTCTTTTACCAATTGTACGGTTCTTGGTATATCGGGCAAATAAAGTGCCACCAAGTTAGGTGCATAATGCATAGGGGCATCTACTGAGGTAATTCTTCGGATAGGTGCATCTAGGTAGTCGAACCCTTCTTTTTGAATCCGATAAGCAATTTCAGAAGATACAGAGGCAAATGGCCATTGTTCTTCAACAATCACTAGTCGATTGGTCTTTTTAACACTTTCTAAAATCGTAAACCAATCCAAAGGACGAATGGTTGCCAGATCAATTACCTCTGCTTCAATTCCTTCTTTTGCCAACTCTTCTGCTGCTCCTAAAGCAACTTTCATCATTTTATTGAAAGATACGATGGTAACATCTTTTCCTGTGCGCTTAACAAAAGCCTTGCCGATGGGCAATAAATACTCTTCTTCTGGGACATCCCCTTTTTCACCATACAACACTTCACACTCCATAAACATGACCGGATCATCATCGCGAATAGCACTTTTCAATAAACCTTTAGCGTCATATGGATTACTTACAGAAATTACTTTTAATCCCGGAATATTGGCATATAGGGATTCAAAAGCAGTAGAGTGCTGGGCACCCAATTGACCGGCACTTCCACCAGGACCACGAAATACAATCGGACAACCAACTTGTCCACCACTCATTGCCAACATCTTGGAGGCTGTATTTAAAATTTGATCCAGGGGTAAAACAGCGAAATTCCAAGTCATGAACTCTACAATCGGACGCAAACCATTTTGAGCGGCTCCTACAGCAATACCAGCAAAACCTAATTCAGCAATTGGAGTATCAATGACTCTTTTTTCTCCAAATTCATCTAGCATCCCCTGGCTTACCTTATAGGCTCCGTTATACTCTGCCACTTCTTCTCCCATTAAAAACACCCGCTCATCCCTTCTCATTTCTTCCTGCATTGCTTCTCTCAAAGCTTCTCTAAACGCAATTTGTCGCATAAAATTTGACGATTATTTGGTTAATATGATTCCAAACCAGGACTCATATAAATGATTGACTGAAATTATAATAGAGTGCAAATTTATTCTTTCAAAGTCAGATGAGCAAATTGAGTTACAATTCCAATCAGCAGCCTATTGAATAGTTTTCTACAAAAAAGGGCGGCTGGCCCTTTATTGGGCCAGCCGCTTATGATTTAGGAGGATAAATTAATTATTGTGGTAAAAGTACCTGATCAATTTTCATAATAACTCCATTAATAAAATTCTGATCGGTAGCAAAAGGATTCAGCGGATTGATAATCACATTGGATGCAGTTGTATTTGCAGCCCCTTTAAAGGTAGCGGCCCCTACAAATGGACCAGAGAAGGTTGCTTGAGCCAACAAGCCAGGATGAACAGCTATGGCGCCATTTAAGAGTGTTTTAATAGCAGTTGCTGTAGTAGGCAAGTTGACAGAGAATACCCTGATACCTGGAATGGCAGTGTTTAAAATATGATATACCACAATCCCTTTTACAGTTTGAGCAGATAAGGCACCAAACAATGCTGGGTTACTGAATACGCCAGGAGTAGATGCTAAATATTGGGCCGTTGGGTAGGCGGTTGCTGTGGGCATTCCCTGCCCAACTAGTGCTTTATAAATTGCCCCAGTCAGCAATGTTTGAAATGCAAGATTGGTGGGGGCTAAGAGGGTCAGATTAACACCGAAAGCATTTAAGGCTGTTTGCAATTGCGATTTCTCAACTACCCCGCTATCTGCACGAATAATCGCAGCTTTCAGGTAAGTTAAGTCGCTATTATCAGAAATATAATTCCACAAATATTTACTTGGGGGAGATATTAAAGTATATACTTTATGTAATACACCATTTACTGCACTAATATTTAATTCAGTAACAGGCACATTGTTAACCCACGCTGCGTCTCCTCTCCGACTGGGATAGGTAGTTAAACGAACCAATGGATTAAATGCAGGAGATCCTATTGTAGGATTTAAAATAGTTGGATACTC
>JBIIVV010000158.1:0-7450 GCA_044339235.1 Ferruginibacter sp. | reverse complement strand
GAGTCGCATAAAAGCGGAAGGAATTACTGAAGATCAAAAAGCGATTTTCTATACTGCCTTATTTCATACAATGCAGTTTCCCAGAGAGTTTTCTGAATATGGAAAATATTATAGTGCTTTTGATGATAAAATCCATGTTGGTAACTCTTACACCGATTTTTCCTTATGGGATACGTATCGTTCGCTTCACCCATTATTGATTTTTACTCAACCTGACCGGGTAAGTTCCATGATCACTGCTATGTTGCAGATGTACAAAGAGGGAGGCCGTTTACCAATGTGGCCCAACCCTGCAGAAACCAATATCATGATCAGTACCCATGCAGATGCCGTTATTGCGGATGCGTATATTAAAGGAGTTCGCGGATTTGACACTAAACTCTCCTACGAAGCTTTATTAAAAGACGCAATGGTGCCACCTGTGGATGATACCATTCTTGCCTATGGAGACCGCGATCCATGGACCGGCTATGAAGCTAGGGCTGGCCTAACGGCCTTTAACAGTATCGGCTATGTGCCCTTCGGGAAAACAACTGAATCGGTTTCCCGAACCATTGAATATTCATCCGATAATTATTCAGTGGCCCAGATGGCAAAATCGCTTGGAAAAACAGCTGATTACAAAAAAATATTGGCATGGAGTAAAAATTATAAAAATCTATACGATGAAAAATCTGGATTCCTCATTCCAAAAAATGCGGATGGCTCATTTTTACATTTTAATCCAAAGGATAAATTAGGTCGGCAAGATGGTTTTACTGAGGGCGACCAATGGACCTATCTTTTTGGTGCTATGCAAGATATTCCCGGAATGATTGAAATGATGGGAGGCAATGAAAAATTTGCAACCAAACTCGACGAAAATTTTAATGGCAACCATTACCACCATGATAATGAACCAGGTCACCACTATACCTATCTTTATGATTATTGTGGGCAACCATGGAAAACGCAGGAATTGATCCGAAAGCATACCACCATCAACTTTCGTAACCAACCCCTGGGTATTAATGGCAATGAGGATTGCGGACAGATGGCTTCCTGGTATATTTTTGGTGTAATGGGATTTTATCCTGTAACCCCCGCCTCCGGTATTTATGCCATTGGAGCTCCACAGTTTCCAAAACTCACCCTTCAATATAAGGCAGGCAATCAGTCCAAACAGCTAGTGATTATAGCTAATCGTATCTCTGAAGAAAATAAATATATTCAAACAGTACGATTGGATGGGAAAATAATTGACCACCCATTTATCAGTCATAGCCAAATCATTAATGGTAAAAAACTAGTGTTTGAAATGGGACCGCTGCCAAATACAGAATGGAAATGAAAAAACTTTTTTTAAGTTATTTTTACTTATTTCAGGGAACTGGACCCATTTAAAAAGGAGCGCTCCCTACAAAAACTGTTTTTGGCTGCAGCAACATTATCCCATACTATTCAATTGAACTAATTAGTATTATAATTTACACCTACCCTATTATCAAGAACAAACTAAATGACTTAATTTAGCAAATAAGATTTACAGAATTATGGTATCAATAAATAAATTTGGACTTTTAGCTGCTTTATTAATTATAAGTCTATTTGCTTGTCGTGAAAAAAATAAAACACTCACTCTTTTTGAATTAATGCCCCCTGACAAAACAGGAATTGATTTCAGCAATAAAATTGTGGAGGATGAAAATCTTAATATCCTCAGCTTTGAATATTTTTATAATGGTGCTGGAGTAGGAATTGGTGATTTTAATAATGATGGCCTAAAGGATATTTTCTTTTCATCCAACATGGGGGAAAGTAAACTCTACCAAAATAAAGGAAATTTTGAATTTAAAGATATTACAGACTCATCTGGAATTAACACTACTGGTAAATGGGCTGCGGGAGTTTCTATTGTAGACATCAACCAGGATGGACTTCAAGATATTTATGTTTGCTTTGGAGGCCCTAATAGCGCAGATAAAAGAGCCAATGCATTATATATCAACAATGGCAATAATAGTTTTACTGATAAGGCTAGAGCGTATGGATTGGCAGACTCAGGTCATAGTGTTCAGGCAGTTTTTTTCGACTACGACAAGGATAATGACCTTGACATGTATTTGCTCACCAATATTACAGACGAGATGGGGCCCAATGTAATACGCCCAAAACGTAATAATGGAGAAATGGTTAATACTGATCGCCTGTACAATAATAATGGCAATGGAACTTTCTCCAATGTTTCTCGACAAGCAGGAATTCTAAAAGAAGGATATGGACTAGGTGTTTCGGTATGTGATATCAACCAGGATGGATGGCCAGACATCTATGTTTCGAACGATTATGTTTCAAATGACCTTTTATATATCAACAACAAAGATGGCAGTTTCACTGATCAGGCTTCTACCGTATTCAAACATACTAGCTACTCAGCTATGGGCAATGATGTTAGTGACTTCAATAATGATGGGCTGTTGGATCTAATAGAGGTGGATATGCTTCCTGGAGATAATTACAGAAAGAAAATGATGCTGGGATCTACCAATCATGACCGATATCGCTCTGAAATCCAATATGGTTATGATCCGCAATACATGCGCAATACCCTTCAACTCAATCAAGGTTTGGATAACAATCAGCTTCCTAACTTCAGTGAAATTAGCATGCTCGCTGGAGTTTCGGCAACGGACTGGAGCTGGTGTCCATTATTTGCCGATTTGGACAATGATGGTTGGAATGACCTTATCATCACCAATGGCTACCCGCGGGATATAACCAATCGTGATTTTATTACCTACCGTGCACAAGATTTGATGCAACAACAAGGTATTGGATCAAAAACTTTTGATGCATTGCAAAAACTAGATGGAGCCTACCTTCATAACTTTATTTTTAAAAATAAAAAGGACCTCCGCTTTCAAGATGTTTCTACAGACTGGGGCTTTACTCAAAATTCCTACTCTACCGGTGCCGCCTATGCTGATTTGGATAATGATGGTGATCTTGATATGGTTGTAACCAATACTGGTGTGCCAGCCTTTGTTTATAAAAATAATGCTGACAGTATCTATCATAATCATTTTTTGAATATTGCCCTACAGGGACCAGAAGGTAATAAAAGTGCCTATGGCACTAAAATTAACCTTTATGCAAATGGGCTCAGTTTATATCAGGAACATCAAACCATTCATGGCTATCAATCTAGCATGCAAGATGAAATTCATTTTGGTTTGGGGCAGGCGAAACAAGTTGATTCTTTGGTAATAACCTGGCCCGACGGTAAATCGCAACATTTGCTTGCCATCAAATCCAACCAAATACTAACCATTAAATATACCGAAAGTGTAATTGAGCCGTTGAAAAAGGCTGCAACAAAAAAGACAGATTGGACTTTTATGGAATACAATCTGGGTGATGAATTTATTCATAAAGAAACACCTTATACGGATTTCAATATCCAACCGCTGCTGCCTCATAAATTTTCAATGGCTGGTCCTGGTATTGCTGTTGGGGATATTAACGCAGATGGTTTGGATGATTTTTTTGTAGGAGGGGCATACAAACAATCGGGTAAATTATTTTATCAACAAAAAAATGGCAAATTTACAACTCGCTTACTTGATATCGACAAAAAATATGAAGAAGATATGGGGGTGTTATTTTTTGATGCAGACAATGACCATGACCTTGATTTATATGTAGTGAGTGGGGGAAATGAATTTGCAGATGGGGCGAAGTATTATCAGGATCGATTGTATTTTAATGATGGCAAAGGAAATTTTACACTAAAAAGAGATGCATTGCCAATCAATTTTTCTAGCGGCTCATGCGTAGTGGCATCAGATTTTGATAGAGATGGAGATCTTGACCTTTTTGTTGGTGGAAAAATAAGACCCCAACATTACCCAGAGGGGGGTAAAAGCCAAATACTCGAGAATGTTGGCGGACGCTTTATAGATATCACCACAAAGATTGCACCAGGCCTAAACCATATTGGGATGGTGAATGCGGCGGTCTGGTCGGATATAAACAATGATAATCTACCTGATCTTTTAGTAGTAGGTGAATGGATGCCGATCACTGTTTTTTTAAATAATGGAAAAACATTTCAAAATATCACAACAAATCTGGGCCTATCCAATAGTGTTGGGTGGTGGAATAGCATACAGGCTTCGGATATAAATCATGATGGACGAATAGATTATGTTGTAGGAAATCAAGGCATCAATAGTCGATATACCACGTCATTACAAAATCCGCTTAGCATATATGTAAATGATTTTAGTAACGATGGGAATAATAATGCCGTTATTACTTATACCCAAAATGGCAAAGTTTATCCAATTCACCCTAGGGATGACCTGATGCAGCAATTACCTGGACTAAGAAAGAAATTCCCACTGTACCATGATTATGCAAATGCAACCATTCAGGATTTATTTCCTGCAGAAAAAATAGAAGAAGCAACTAGTTTTTCTGCAAATACGATGCAAACATCGGTATTGATTAATCAAGTCGATTCAAAATGGAAATTAAACGCCCTTCCTATTGATGCACAATTTGCTCCAGTATTCGGAACATTGATTAATGATTATGACGGGGATGGTTTGGAAGATATTATACTAATTGGCAACGATTTCAGCGCTGAAGAAATTAATGGCCAATATGATGCTTTCAATGGCCTGGTGTTGAAAGGGGATGGTAAAGGAGGCTTTTACAAAAAAGATAATACATTTAAAGTAAAGGGTGATGGAAAGGGTTTAGCTGAAATGATTGTACAAAAAAATACCAGTTTGATTATAGCCGCCCAAAACAATGATCAACTATTATCATTTTTAAATAGTAAAAAACAAACTGAAAAAATCATACGTGCCGGAGCAAATGATGCTTATGCAATTATACAGTACGCAGATGGAAAAAAGTTAAAAAAAGAAATTTATTACGGATCGGGATACCTTTCCTGCTCCAGCCGATTCATAAGGATACCTGAAAAGGTAAAATCCATCCAATTATTCACCTATCAAGGTAAGCAACGGACTGTTTTATTTTAAAGCGTCCATTGGAATTCTTGTAAAAAAACGTATTTCGTATTTCACCTGATTTTCTCCTGGAAACAAAGGGCGGTTTTCCTTTTTCAACACCAATTGGGTAGAATCGAGCATCAATACCATGTGCTTCGCCTCAGGAGACCCCAATGTATCACTTATGATTAAGTTTTTGCCATCAATTGCATAATAATATTCCCTTTCATGCCCCATTCCTCTCCTAAGCATGGTATGATCCCCCTTATACACATGCACCTCAGCTGGCTGTGGACTTCTGTTCATATAAGAAAAGCCATTGTAATAATCATACAGCGAGTCCATTCTCCATGCTCCATGTAATGTTTTTTTATCAACCGTTGATTTACAAGATAAAACAACCATTGACAAAATAGTTATCGCTAACAAATTGTAGGTATATATTTTCATTGAATTGGTGTAATTAAAAAACCGGTATCTCCATTTACTAATAAGTAAAGTAAAGATACCGGTTAGAAATATTTAAACTAGGTTTTACTAATAATTGGGGTTCTGTTTTAAAACACCATTACTCAAATCGATTTGACGCTGTGGTATTGGAAAATAGTAGTGCTTAGGACGACTGAAGGTTCTAGGACGTTTCCATTGACCTCTGTCTACTTTGTATAGCGCAACTATATCAACAATCTGTTTTTTATCCCAACGCATCAGATCCGCATGACGGTCATTCTCACCGGCAAGCTCAACCCTTCTTTCATGAATCAAGGCAGGCATACCTGCCCCGCTTACAGGAGGTAAACCAGCGCGATTACGAACAGCATTGATTTCAACATCACCTGACTGAGCTGACCTGATTTTAGCTTCCGCTACTACCAGATAAATATCAGCACTACGCAACAAAGGAACATCTAGATCGTGGTTAATACCGCTTCCATCAGCTCTCCATTTTACATATTTTTTGAAAAAATGTCCTGTATTATTCAAATCTGCTGTGTATACCCTGGTAGCCCCACCAGAACCTCCTTGAAACACATCCCCAACTCTAGCAATTGAGTAGCCTAACCTTGCATCATTGGCTTCAAATTCAGAAACCAAATCATCCGTTGGCTCTTGAAATCCCCAACCGTCCCAAGGCCTTGGTGCATAATACCAAGAACTATAGTTATCTTCTGTCCAGCCTTGTGTATACTGAATGTTGAATAACATTTCAGGGTTGTTGTCAGTTGCTGGTTCAAAATTGTCACCAAAATTATTGGCAAGTTGATAAGGTCCTGAAATTACTTTACTTCCGTACTCAATGGCTTTTGCAAAGTCTTCTTTGTAAAGGTAAAGCTTAGAAAGGTACCCCCAAGCAGCACCTTTAGTGGCCCTGCCAATGTTGGCTGCATCATTGGTGGTTAGCAACAACTCTGCTGCTTTTTTCAAATCAGTTTCAATCTGGTTTTGTACTTCTTCAATGGTTCCCTTAGGTACGTTGTAAGTATTGGCAATCACATCTACCTCAGTGATCAAAGGAACTTGGCCGTAAATTTTATAAAACTGCCAGTACATAAATCCCCTCATAAAATATGCTTCTCCCAAGATCCTATCTTGAAGCGCTTTATCCATTTTAATTTTAGGGACATTGATAATGATGGCATTTGCCCTTGAAATAATCTCATATTTTAATGACCAGCTATAACCCAACTGTGGATTACTTGCATCAAATGTAAACTCTTCAATAGCCTGGTCTTCACCATGATCCCCTGCCCTCCATTGGTCATCAGAGCAGATATCCCATGTTTGCTCAGTATCCGCGAAATTATATTCAACACCAAGTAATGAATACAGAGCATTGGAGGCAGAAGTTGCATCGGTTGCATTTCTCCAAAACGTACTAGATGTTGATTGAGCATAAGGAGTTGACTCAAGCAGATCTTTTTTACATCCCACCACGGAGATGGTCAACAATATAAAAAGTCCTTTGTATAAATTGATATTTTTCATGTTATAATCTTTATTAGTTTAGAAGCTAACATTAAGGCCGAAAGTAAATGTACGAGCTTGTGGATATTGTGCATAATCAACATTCAGTTGTTTATTTCCATCAACATATCCCAACTCTGGGTCCAGGCCAGAATATTTGGTGAAAGTCAATACGTTTTGGCCACTTACATAAAACCTTGTTTTTCCAATTCCCAATTTCTTGGAAATGCTTTCATTAAGTGTGTAACCAAACGATATATTTTTCAAACGAAGGAAACTACCATCTTCAACAAACATATCAGATGTTCTATGGTTCAGGTTATTCCTTTTAGTTGACATTCTTGGGATAGTATTACTAGTGTTTGCACCATTCCAACGATTCGCCACTTCAGCATACATGTTGAAGGGGTAGGTTGGATCAATACCCTGCATTCTATCTGCATTGAAAATCTTCACGCCTTGGCTACCCAAGAAGAATAAGG
>JBIIVV010000157.1:0-7480 GCA_044339235.1 Ferruginibacter sp. | reverse complement strand
GCAGTATGGTTTACTTATTTCCCAAAATAGCATGGATGCTTTGAAGTTCATCGCTAGAGAAGGTCAAATTTTCAAGACATTGTAATGAGTCTGCAATTTGATTTGGTTTACTAACTCCAAGCACCACGGATGTAATGCGGTTGTCTTTTAAAACCCAAGACAATGCCATCTGAGCAAGGTTTTGACCTCTATTGATGGCTATTTCATTTAGCTTTACAACCTTAGCAATTTTTTCATCTGTGATGGCATCGCTTTCAATTGCGCCATTGCCTCTTTTGTTTGCAGCTCTTGAATCAGCTGGAATTCCTTTTAAATATTTATTTGTTAAAAGACCCTGTTCAAGAGAGGAGAAGGTAATACAGCCTGTTCCAGTATTGTCCAATACATCCAATAAACCATTTTCAATCCAACGATCAAACATGGAATATCTGGGTTGATGAATTAAACATTTAGTACCAAGACTGTTTAGCATTGAAATTGCCTTTTCTGTATCAGCGGCATTATAGCTGGATATTCCAACATACAATGCTTTGCCTTGGCGCACGATTAAATCCAACGCCCTCATTGTCTCTTCTAGCGGTGTTTGTGGATCTGGTCTGTGGTGATAATAGATATCAACATAGTCTAATCCCATTCTTTGTAAGCTTTGGTCTAAACTAGCTACTAGATATTTTTTTGATCCCCAATCACCATAAGGGCCGTTCCACATTCCCCAACCAGCTTTGGTAGAAATGACCAGCTCATCACGGTATTTTTTAAAATCGTCTTTATAAATTTTTCCAAAAGTTTCTTCCGCAGATCCTGCAGGGGGGCCGTAATTATTGGCAAGATCAAAATGGGTAATACCTGCATCAAAAGCAGTTTTTAAAATGGAACGCGCATTTTCGAGGTCATCGATTGCTCCAAAGTTGTGCCATAGGCCCAATGATAAAGCTGGAAGCAGTAAGCCACTTTTTCCACATCTACGATAGGGCATGTTTTTGTAACGGTCTGGGTTTGCTTGGTAAGTCATTATATTTTATTTATTAATTGATAGCTATTGTAAGGGCTTTTTCCATAATTTCTAAATCTACCACTCCTCTAAATCCACTAAATCCAACAGAGAGCACAGATCCGTTCGGCAAAATTAGTGGTTGTCCTCCTTCCCAGCCAATTAAATCAGGAGATTCTATCCCATTGCTATTTTCTTCAATAATTTTATTGAAAACTAATTTCTCATATTCCCCCGTCTTAATGCCGGTCAACCAAACCTGGCTAGCCTTTGTCCAAGCTATTTTATAGATTTGTCTTGATTTTGCTTTATTGGTTCCATACATTTTGCCCTGGATATTTCCATTTTCATCTATGATACAAACAGCAACGTTTCCATTAGCAATATTTTCATCTATAGGATTTTGCATATATATTGGAATTAGACTTTCTAAGGCTACCAATATTTTTGCGATGATTGAATTTGTGTTTTCTTCGGCCATTTTGTTTTTTTTACTAATAATTATTCAGTTGGTTTACAGGCATGCGCCCAATGGGGTAAATTTCAATAATATTAGTACAATTTCGTTGAACTTGGATAATAAATGTAAACTTATCAATTTGGGAGGTTAAATGTTTCAATTTTTTAAAAATGTGCATCAATCAGCTAATCGCAATAACAGAAGATAAAGCGTTGCTGGTGGAAATAAAATGGAAAGGTTAAAAATGGGACAACCCATCTTATGAGGTCGTTTTTTCGCTTCTGCTAAAATGCAGCAATGAAGGTTTGTGGCTTCCATAGGAGCGAGTTTGGAAGAATTTGCTGCTAATAGCAGGGTTGTTTTGGAGTTGAAATTCTAAATTTGACTATATCTTTCTACTTACTATTTTATTTTTATTATATATATAGTTGATTTATTATTACTGTTTTATAAAATAGGACAACAATAATTTGGCAATTAAAATGTGTAAAATCAAAATTTATTTATTTTTATATAGCCAACGATTAATTCTTAGTCATTGGTTTTAGTAAGAAATTATTTTATAAAATGAGATTCACTCCAGATTCACTTGCAAATAGCTCCTATTTTTTTTTATTTATTTTTGCTATTATCGTTTTATTTGACATCCTCATTCGATTTAAATCTCCCCTTAAACTAAAAATCTTTTTCTTAATACTTGTTCTTTCTATTAGTGTTGGTTTCTTCTGTTTATTTATCAGGACGGGGCCGGATCAGTTTATACTTATTATAATGGTTTGCCCAATGCTTGTTGGAACTTCATTGGTTCAAATATTCACTAATTTATATTTTATCCAACACAAAAGGATTGCAAATATTTATGTAATTACCGCTTATACAATTTATATTTTTTTGATATTTTATGTAGAAATTGTCGGATATGATACTGTTTTTTCAAAATCTAATAGTGTTAACCTGCCTATGTATCTCAACTTTTTTTTAGAATTAGATTTTATTTTATTTAATTTATTTTGTCTTTATTACATTTATAATATTTTATTTAAATTTTCATTTAAAAATATTTATTTTAAAAGAGTACAAGTCTGGACTTTTTGTTTTTTTATGGTAATAACTACACAATTATTTATTATTCTTTTTTCTGTATTTTACAAAATCCCTGATCATTACAAAACTTTTACACTAATCGTATACGCTTTAACTCTACTTTTAACTATTTTATATAGACCTAATTTCATTAATAAAAATGGGGCTAAAATTTCTTTTGGCTTTTTATTTAACAAAAATGATTTTAGTTCCGATATAAAGGAGGTTGATTTTACCTTTCATTTTTTTACAAATTTCTATTATAAGAGTAAGATTGCAGAAATTGAAGAATTTTCTAATATCATGGGGGTAAGTAAAGAGATCATGTTTAATTATATTTATTTTACTTATTCAATGAGTTTTGATGAGTTAATTAAAAAAGCAAGGGTTGATTACTTTGTTGAGATCATAAAAGAACCAAAATATAAAAATTTTACCGTTGAGGCATTGGCAATGGAAGTTGGGTTTAGCTCCAGGCAACGTTTTTATCAGCCATTTAAAAAATATCATGGAGGCAATCCCTCGGATTTGATCGATATCTTAAATGATTAACTTATTGGAAATCAGTGTCATTTAAAATGTTACAGCTGTAATTTTAAATCTAACAATGACATTGATCATTGTTACATCCCTAATTTTTTCTTCCCCCTTTATTATTCAAATTTTGTGATCCTAATCATTGGATCATGTTGTTACTTATTTTTTTCAAGGATATCATTTCAAAGTTTCGTTCAAGCGAAGCTCAGGATAAAAATGTATTTGATCATTACTTTTTTGATTTAAAATACTATTTGCAAAAAGATGCTTCCATAAATTATTTTTCTAATTTATTAAACGTAAGACCTGAAAAAGTAGACGAAATTTCTACTGCCTACTATACGCTTCCCTTCCAGATACTTGTTAATGAATATAGGTATATGCATTTTATCGAAGAGATAGAGAATCCAATCAATGCTAATTTATCGATCGAGTCAATCATTCATTTATGCGGTTTTGATAGCAATGACAATTTTGTTGACTATGTTAAGGAAAAGAAGGGGCTTATTAATCAATTAAACAATTATTTATAATAAAAGAATGATCATTAAAAAATACACATTATGAATATATATACTTTTACTACTGCTTTTTCGAATAAATTTCTCGACAGTTATAATGAGGCTAAAAAACGCTTCTTTAGCATTGATTTAATTATCAAAGAATTATTATTTTCTAAAAATCGTATTTCCCTAATTATTCCGTTATTACTGATCAGCTTATTTTCTTCAGCTCAATCCAATTATCCTTATACAGTTAATGTGGCTGGCAACCAGGTTACTAAGGGCAATTATAGTATTGAGTGGAGTGTAGGCGAATCTGCCGCCATCAATACCATGGACAAAAGCAATCTGATTGTCGTTACCAATGGACTACTTCAATACAATGTAGAAAATCAGCCGGAAACGAATTTGGTCCCTTCTTTTTTATCCAATGAAATAAGGGTATATCCAAATCCTGTAAAAAATGAATTGTATATCAATATCCTTCATGCCAGTAAGGGTAATGATCAGATAGAGTTATTGGATGCAAAGGGAGTTAAATTAAAAGAGAAAGTAGTTATATATAATGGCATGGGAGCACTAGAAAACTGGAACCTAAGCGGCCTCAAAGCAGGACAGTATTTTTTAAATGTCCGACATACCCATCCAGTTACAGGAAAACTAATAAAGAAAGGCGCTTATAAAATACTCAAGGTTAATTGATAACTGAATAATGGATAACTGAATAATGGATAACTGATAACTGGTTAACTGAAAACTGAAAGTTCTTCAATGATAGTTAAATAATGGATAAATGATAATGGATAGATGATAGTGGATAAATGATAATAGGTCTAAACTCCTAATCTTTTAAACCCCTAAACCTCTAAGCCTCTAAACTCGAATTAAAAAGCACCAACAAAATAAACACTCAACTAAACTCGAATTTAAAAGAACCAACAATAATAATACTCAACTAAACTAAAATTTAAAATTCCTAACAATTATAAAAATCCTCAAAACCATGCATCCAACATCACATTTAAAAACCAAAGCGCTTCTGTTTTTAGCCTTCTTGGCCCTTAGTTTTACCGTCTTTGCTCAGACGCCTAATTTATTGAACTACCAAGGGGTAGCTAGAAATGCAGTGGGCAATCCCTTGCCTAATCAGACGATGAAGCTTCGATTGTCGATTCATAATTTATCGCCTTCAGGAACAGTCGTGTATTCAGAAACCCGCCCTATTACTACTAATCTGGGTGGTTTATTTTCGGTTCAGATTGGGAGCGCAGGCGCTACAAGTGCTACTGGTACTATTGCTAGTGTAAACTGGTTAGTCGGTGATAAGCATTTACAGGTAGAACTTGACCCAACATCTACTAATAATTTTTTAGATATAGGAACTATACAACTGGTTAGTGTGCCTTATGCTTTTGCAGCAGAAAATGCTGTTACTGTTAAAACGAATGCTAATTTAACGGGGGTGGTAACAAGTGTAGGAAACCAAACCTCTATTGCCAATGGAGCTATCACCAGTGACATGATTGGAAGTATCAACCAGTCAAAGGTAGGCCTGGATTTAGTAAATAATACCAGTGATGCATCAAAGCCTATTAGTGATTTAACCCAAGCCGCTTTAAATTTGAAGGCAAATGCTGCAGATGTAAATACAAGTTTGGCATTAAAAGCAAATACTGCAGATGTAAATACAAGCTTGGCATTAAAAGCAGATACTTCAGATGTAAATTCAAGTTTAGCATTAAAAGCAGATGCTGCAAGCTTAGCAACAGTTGCAACTAGTGGTAGTTATAATGATTTAACTAATAAGCCAACAGTTCCCGCTGCATATAGTTTACCAAATGCAAGCGCATCTGAATTAGGTGGAGTTAAAGTTGGCACAGGCTTAACCATTACTGATGGTGTTTTAAGTGCTTCAAGTTCAGGTGTTCCTTATACTGGAGCTACGCAAGCAGTGGACCTGGGGACCTATGATTTGAAGGTAAATGGAATGACTGTTGGGCGTGGTCTTAATAGTAGTACAGATAATAATGTGGGGATTGGTAAAGATGTACTTACAAGCGTTACAGGTGGAAGTTACCTTACAGCAGTTGGGCACGAATCACTTTACTCAAACACGACGGGTTATAACAATACAGCCATCGGTTCTGCGGCACTTAAAGCTAATACCGGCGGCTTGGCCAATACCGCCATTGGTAGCAATTCACTTTCAAATAACACCACTGCCAATTTTAACACTGCGGTTGGTAATCATGCACTTAGGAATAATACTGGAGGGAATAATACAGCGGTTGGCTCTGGCGCACTTGAGTTTAACACTACTGGGCAACAGAATAGTGCATTTGGTTTAAACGCACTCAAAAATAATACTACAGGTTCAAATAATACAGCAACTGGAGTAAATGCACTTGAATCCAATATTAATGGAAACGAAAATACAGCGAATGGTGTAAACGCACTTCAATCGAACACTGAGGGGAGAGAGAATAGTGCATTTGGCTTCTCCGCACTTAAAAGTAATACTACAGGAAAGTACAATACAGCGACTGGATTTAATGCACTTTCAAAAAATACGACAGGAGAACAAAATACAGCGACCGGATGGTATGCACTTGGGTTAAATACCACTGGAGCAAATAATACAGCGTTTGGTTGGTATGCGCTTTATCCCAATACGACCGGAGCTAACAACACAGCGGTTGGGGAAGGCGCACTTAAAAACAATAGCACGGGTGATGATAATTCTGCCTTCGGTGAAGGCTCACTTGCTAATAACACTACAGGGAAATACAATAGTGCATTTGGGCGTGAATCACTTCACAACACGGCAGGTGAAAATAACACGGGGCTTGGCTGGCGTGCTGGCAATGCAAATACAACTGGCAGCAACAATACCGCAATTGGAATGCAAGCTGATTTTGGAGCCAACAACTTAACCAACGCTACAGCTATAGGGTATCAAGCAAATGCCTCGGCTAACAACACCATTCAATTGGGAAACACAGCTGTAACTAATGTGAAAACCAGCGGCACAATTACAGCCGGTGCTGTTACTTATCCAAAAGTAGATGGAACTGCTGGGCAAGTATTAACTGCAAATGCAAACGGAATTCCAACATGGCAAGCTGCTGCTGCTCCTGCTGCTACCAGTAAAACATCCGATGATACAAATATCAATGCATCTGATTTATATAAATATTCTGGCTATATAATTTCTACTCAACATGGAAATATACCTCTTTTTCCAGAAGACTTACCTGATGGGTTTACCGTAACAATTTATAATTACAGCGGTGGTACATATGTTTCAAATGCATTAACTACCACTAGATTTTATATAGCTAATAGTGGACTTACAGGTTATACAACTTTTTCAATTGCACCAGGTGGTATGGTTAATTTATTTGTGATTACTACCAATGGAACAAAAAGATATATTATAAAATAACTACTTGTTTAAAGTAAAGTTATTTCAGGACGAGTCAGAGAAATTTTAGGAATTACGTATTCCAATTTACTTCCCGTGTTGACTAAGGCTATCCAAGAACAACAAAAACAAATTGAAGAATTAAAAGCCTTGGTTAATCAGCTGATTAATAAAAAGAATTAATATTTAATTACACGAAATAAAAACTTAACCATCCTCCCAACAGAGGGTGGTTTTTTAATGTCTCAAACTGATGAGTAACCATTTATGCAAAGCATTCAAAAAACGCAAAAAAATAGCTGTTAGAATTCAATTCAATAAATAGATTTTATAATCTAGGATGATACTGTCCTAGCCCCCTAAATAGCTGATCAAATTTTTAAAAATAGTTTGACTTATAAGGTCAATAGGGTTTATAATTTCATATATTTTGGTAGTAATACTACGCTTTTTAAGAATTTATCAATCAATAATTATTAATT
>JBIIVV010000156.1:0-7490 GCA_044339235.1 Ferruginibacter sp. | reverse complement strand
TATAATTAAATGTTCCACTAGTAGTGGGTGTTCCGGAAATAGTGATTGTATTGCTAGCAAAAGCAGCAGTAATTCCTGCGGGTAAATTGGTTGGCGTACCAATACCGGCAGCACCCGTAGTTGTGTGGGTAATATTGCTTAGTGAAGTATTGATGCAAATGGTTGGAGTAGCAGCAGCAGCTCCAACTGTATTGTCTGCAGTGACTATAATTGTACCTGTTGCAATAGCGCTGCCACAACCTCCGGTTAAAGGGATGGTATAATTAAATGTTCCACTAGCGGTAGGTGTTCCATCGATCGTGATTGTATTGCTAGCAAAAGCAGCAGTAACACCTGCGGGTAAATTGGTCGGCGTACCAATACCGGTAGCGCCCGTAGTTGTGAACGTAATATTGGTTATTGCTGTGTTAATGCACAAAGTTTGTGAGTTAGTACCGATAGCAGAAGAAAGTAAAATGGTATTGGGGGGACAAGTGAAACTCACCGCCGCAGTATTTGTACCTGCCGCGCCAATTAATGTATAAGAAATAGTTGCAGTAGTAACTATTAAAGAGCTTGTTAGTATAGCGGTATACGTTCCATTATTATTATCTGTCACTCCACTAATCGTTCCTGCTGTTGTAAATATTACAACAATTCCGCCGGAGGTTGTTAGGTTGTTACCATTAAGATCCTTTAGTTGAACCGTTATAGTGGAGGTAGAAGTACCATTTGCAATGATACTAGTAGGTGAAGCAGCAATGGTTGATAATGTAAGATCTGCTGAAATGGGAACTGATGTGCAAAGTGGAATTACGGGTGTTGCCGTACAATTAAAGCTAGCCTCATTTGTGCTAGTTGCTGTACCATCTCCCATGCTTCCACCGATCCGATGACCAACATAACAAAATCGGTCACTGCCAGTCTTCAATACCATTAAAGTGTGTCCACCCATTTCGGTATTGACTGCTTTATCTCCAGGATTGAATCCTAAAGGAATTGATGGATCATATGTTGTTGCAATTGCCTGGCCAATCATTAAACCATTATTGCTACCCCATGCATACAGCCCACCAGTTTTAGTAATAACACCTATAGCAGGGTATTTGGCGGTATGCTCTTGCGTAGAAATAAAATCAATGTCCGTAAAAAAATCATTGGCTGTTGCTGATTTTTGAGCTTTTACCCAGCTGATTCTATCAGTGGTTGTAAAATCTCCAGTTTGACGAGATCCCCCTGCTCCCACTGAATACAGTGTTCCAGACTTACTTAAAATATATAAGGTGTTATTTAAACTTGCCCCCCCTGTAACTCCAATCATCTTAGGAACATTGGATGCATTAAATTCACTAGGAATTGGCATTAAGGTTGCATAATTCTTAGTAATACCACCGCCTCCACCGCTTAAAAATGCATTTGTTCCCCATGCAAACACCGTACCGTCAGATTTTACTGCCATGAAAGCTCCATTACTTGTTGCAGAACTTCCAGTTACCTGTCCTCTAATATCTATAATTCCAGACAAGTAAGTACTTGCATCTGTTTTAACCTTATGCCAGGTAGTGGTTGCAAGGGCAGAACCATCACCTTGTAGTGCAGTATTTGAAGTTAACATCCAAACAAAACCATCCGTAGTAAGGATGGAAAGTGTAAGATAAGTGCCAAATAATACCTTTACTTGTGACGGCGTTACTCCAATCGGCAAACCAAAATAAGTGGGGTCGCCATTTGTAAGACCAGTGACTTTATTAAAAGTGGAACTTAAGGTTAAACTATTATTTATCAATTCTCCTTCTTGCCCCCAAGCAAATAAACCAGTTGTGGTTAATAAAACCGCCTGATCAAATCCTCCAGACCCAATACCTCCAATGGTTGCTTTTAATGGGGTGCCCGTAAGTAAGGGAAAGTTGGTAGCATTTATAATTAATGGACTCAATACATTCAACGTTCCATTATTACCCATGCCTTCACCCCAAACTGAAAAGACGCCATCATTTTCTAATGCAATGGAAGAATGATATCCACTTACAATTTTATCATATGGAGTAGAAGGATCACACTGAGCCATTAACCGCACTTGAAAAATGAGGGGAAGACCAAATAGTAGAAATAATGTAAGGATTTTCATATTGGATTTTGTTTAATCATACTACCTTATGATATTCTAGGATCCTGATATTTTGGTTTCCTTTAACTAGCTGGGTAGGGGGTCTGAATTAGGATTGCATTTCCTGAACCAGCGGAATTGACAAGTGAAAATCGACCAAAGTATTACTGGGATAACGAGGCTTCTTTGAATATTATTATAGCTGTAAGCCAAAAAAGGGAAGAAAATAAAAGAAAAAAGCAATGCCGGAAAAATAGAGAGGGAAACGGATCCTTGTAAATTAGAGATGACATCTTTTTTTGGGGAGATGTCATCTCCCCCAAAAAGATGTCATCTCCTCGAAAAAAGATGTCATCTCCGGATTTAAAGCTGCAGCATATTTTTTCGGTATTCCAATGGAGGGCAGCCCATCACTGATTTAAATTGTACATTGAAATTCGAGAGCGTATTAAATCCGCAGTCGTACCCAATGGCCGATACCATCTGCTCTGATGCTGAAAGTAGCTTGCAGGCATGCTTAATTCTTATTTCCTTAATGCAATCCGATACCGTTTTGTTGTTGCGCATGCTAAAATATCGACTGAAAGAGGAGGGCGTCATATGCACCAGCTCCGCTAACTCTTTGAGTGTAATTTGTTTAGCATAATTTGTCATCACATGATCGTAGATAAGATTCATCCGCCTTGCTTCGCCTGGCTCATAGGGTTCCTCGTAGGCTTTATTAGAGATGGGGCGTTGTTTTTCCGCACCCGCCAGCAGTTGAAAAATTTGGAGCAAACAGATGATTGCATCAATACCGCTCAGGCCTATCATTTGTTTCATCAGTCCAATTACCTGTTCCCTTTTTTTACCATGAAATTCGATTCCATGGCTCGCACGTTTTAGCAGTTTTCGGAATGAGCTAAACTCGTCTTTGGCCATCATTTCTTTCCCCAAAAAATTATCTCTCAGGTAAAGTACAATGCCGTGCGTGCTACGTGAATTTAGTTTATTCAGATAGATCGGATCCGACCGCCATAAATGTGGAATATGTGGACCTATCAAAATCAACTCCCCTGGTTTGAAAGAGTGAATGGTATCACCAATAAATCGGGTGCCGGTACCCGCCAACACAGTAAATAATTGGTACTCTGAATGCGCATGCCATGATGGATCAAAATGCTTTTCCCTTAGCTCTTGCAGCTCAAAACTGCGAGATTCTGGAACGGCTGATTTATGAAATGCCTTACGCATACTTACTGTATTTTTTGTCAGTTGTACATAAAATGGTAAATTTAATGATAAAATTCAGTCAGTACCTGAAAAAATTGTGGCGAGCAATGTCTGCCCATTTCACCAACTTTACTAAACTTAAATTTTGCATATGCTATCTATTTCAAAAATACTGCTTTGCTGTATCACAGTATTCCTGCTCTCCGCCAACGACTTTTCAAAAAGTCCGAGAAGGCTGGAAATTCTTTTTCTGGGCCATGTAAGCGCCCATCATAATTCAGACCAGTTGGTGGATATTATGGCGAAGGAATATTTTAAGTCCGGCATTAATATTACCTACACCACCCGCGTGGACGACCTGAATGAAAAAACGCTGAAGGAATATGACGGGTTAATATTATATGCCAATTATGATTCTATTAGCGCCTCGCAGGAAAAAGCCCTGCTTAGTTTTGTAAAAGAAGGAAAGGGTTTTATTCCCATCCATTGCGCATCCTGGTGCTTTCGCAATTCACCCGAAGTGGTGGAATTAATTGGCGGTCAATTTCTTCGACATGGGTACGATTCCTTTCCAGCCATCATTTCACAGAAAGACCATCCAGTTATGAAAGGCATTGAAGATGGTTTTATCACCAAGGACGAAACGTATATTCATAGCAAACTGAGTAAAAAAATACAGGTGCTTTCTGAGCGTCAGGATGGTAATCGTCGCGAGCCTTATACCTGGGTGCGGGAGTATGGAAAGGGAAGGGTTTTTTATACTGCCTATGGCCATGATGAAATTACATTCAATAACACCCAGTTTTTAAACCTTGTTAAAAATGGCATTCTCTGGGCAGTGGGCGATCAAGCTGCCGGAGATCTTGCTGCTTTTCCTTTGGCAGATCCATCTTATAGCGATGCCCAAATTCCCAACTATGAAAAAAGAGATCCTGCTCCAAAATTGCAGGCTCCGCTTACTCCATCCGGCTCCATGTCGCAGATACAAGTTCCAGTTGGGTTTGAATTGAAATTGTTTGCATCCGAACCGGATATCATGAATCCAATCTATATGAACTGGGATGAGCGGGGTCGTTTATGGGTGATCGAAACCGTAGATTATCCCAATACAGTGAGAGATGACAAGGAACAGGGTGACGATCGCATTCGTATCTTAGAAGATACAGATGGAGATGGTAAGGCAGACAAATTCACCCTTTTTGCAGACAAGCTGAATATACCTACTAGTTTTACTTTTTCTAATGGTGGTATCATCGTATCGCAGGCGCCCTATTTCCTTTTTCTAAAAGATGAAAATGGAGATGACCGTGCCGATGTGAAAGATACGATCATAACAGGTTGGGGAATAAGTGATACCCATGCTGGGCCATCCAATCTTCGGTATGGGTTAGATAACAATATTTGGGGAACGGTGGGCTATTCCGGCTTTTCCGGAAATATTGGGAATGAGGCAAGGAAATTTGAAATGGGTATTTATAATTTTAAACCGGCTACTAAAAAAGTCAAACAATTTGAATTTTTGGGCGGCACCAGCAACAATACCTGGGGTTTGGGTTTTTCGGAAGAATTTGATGTGTTTGCCTCCACGGCTAATAACACCCACAGTGTATTTTTTGGAATCCCTAAACGTATCCTCAGCAAGGTAAACAAAGACGACCCCGGAACGGAGAAAATAGATTCGCATTATCCGATGCATGTAGTGACCAAAAATTTACGGCAGGTGGATGTGTTTGGAGGATTTACTGCTGCTGCTGGTCACAGTTTGTATACTGCCCGTCAATATCCATCTTCCTTTTGGAACAAGACCGCTTTTGTTACTGAGCCAACCGGCCGATTGATTCATACTGTTAATTTGCAACAGAGCGGAGCAGGGTTCAAAGAAATAGGCGATGGAAGAAATTTATTTGCCAGTGCTGATGAATGGTGTGCTCCCATTCAAGCAGAAGTGGGTCCTGATGGAAATGTGTGGGTTACCGATTGGTATGATTTTATTATTCAACACAATCCAACCCCTACCGGTTACGAAAATGGTAAGGGAAATGCGCATATCAATCCATTAAGAGATCATGAGCGGGGAAGAATTTATAGAATCGTTTATAAAAATGCAGCCCCTGCCAAAACCATGTCGCTGAATAAAAACGACAAGGCAGGTTTGATAGCCGCTTTATCCAGCAGCAATATGTTTTGGCGTACCACGGCCCAGCGCTTGCTGGTAGAATCGGGCGATCAATCTATTGCAACGCAATTGTATCCACTTATTCGCAATCAGCAATTAGATGCAGCGGGCATTAATGCTCCAGCCATTCATGCACTTTGGACTTTGCATGGGTTAGGTTTAATAAACAGTAGTCATCCTGCTGCAATGCAGGTTGCGGAGAAAGCACTTAGCCATGCTTCTGCTGGCGTGCGTCGTGCGGCAGTGGCAGTATTACAAACTAGTACCAACGCATTGCAGGCTTACCAAAAAGCGTCCGTTTTAAATGACAAAGATCTTCGGGTTAGATTGGCAGCTATTATTGCAATCGCCGACAGCAAACCTTCTGCAGAGGGTAGGTCAGCTTTGCTTGCCATGAAACAGAAGAAGGGAAATCAGCAAGACCATTGGATTAGCAAAGCATTGAATGCCGCCATTGGTATTCAGGCAGCGGCACCCAAAGCAGATGCTATCAGTAATAGTACCAAGGCAGATCAGGTAGTGAATCTAAGTGTAGTGAAAGAGCAGATGAAATATAGTATGCAACAGTTTACCGTGAAGGCGGGAACCATCGTTCGGCTCACACTTACCAACCCCGATTTTATGCAACATAATCTGCTGATCCTTCAACCGGCGAGTATGGAAAGAGTAGGTGCTGCAGCAGACAAGTTGGCCACGGAAAAAAATGGAGCAGCGCTTCAATATATTCCCAAAATGCCGCAAGTGCTTTTTTCTATGCCATTGGTGAACCCACAAAAAAGCTTTACGATTACGTTTAAGGTACCTGCTATTACCGGCGACTATCCATATATCTGTACTTTTCCAGGTCATTGGCGATTGATGAATGGTATTATGAAAGTGGTTGCTAAATAAATTTAATTAAACAATGTCAGCGAATATTCAATATGGCGTGAGTACCTGGTTATGGACCTCGCCTTTTAAAACGGACGCTATCGATCCACTATTCAAAAAAGTGGCAGACCTAGGATTTGATGCAATTGAAATTGCGTTGGAAGATCCTTCGCTAGTAGATAATGTTGCCCTAAAAAAAGCCCTTGATAAATACCATTTAACGCCCATCATTTGCGGTGCATTTGGAAGTACCCGCGATCTTACGCATGAAGATCCGGCCGTTCATGCACAGTGCTTTCAGTATATTGAAGACTGCTTGAAATGTTGCAAGGCATTGGGCGCAGAATTTGTTGCCGGCCCCATGTATTCGGCGGTGGGCAAAACGAGGATGTTGTCGCCGGAAAAAAGGAAGGCGGAATGGGAGCTGGCGGTTCGCAATCTTCGTAAAGCTTGTGAAATGGCAGCGCAGTATGATTGCTATCTCGCATTAGAACCCCTTAATCGTTTTGAATCCGACCTGGTCAACACAGCAAAAGATGTATGTCGTTTGGTGGATGATATTAACCATCCTGCAGCGCGGATAATGCTCGACAGTTTTCACATGAATATAGAAGAAACCGATCCTTACCAGGCAATCATTACTGCAGGGGAGCGACTGATTCATTTTCAAATTTCTGAGAACCACCGGGGTATTCCCGGCACTGGCACTACTCCATGGAATGACTATCGGCAAGGGCTAGACGCTATCGGGTACAAGGGGGTAGTGAGCATTGAGAGTTTTACGCCCAACAACCAAGAACTGGCCGAAGCAGTTTGTATTTGGCATCCATTTGCCGATAGCCAGGATGAGTTTGCTGCAAAGGGACTTCAGTTCATGAAGCAATTATTGAATGAAAAATAGTAGTTACTAAAATGCGCCTTTCAATTTTTGTTTTAAAAAATAAACAAATAAGAACTGCGGCAATAAAAAATAAAAAAATCATTTATGAAACCATTTAATGTAGCCATCATTGGTCTTGGTTTTGGCGCCGAGTTTATTCCGATTTATCAGCGGCATCCGTTGGCAAATATGTATGCCCTTTGTCAGCGCAATGCAGAAAAATTGCAGTCGGTGGCCGATGCGTTTAATATTGAAAAGCGCTATAC
>JBIIVV010000155.1:0-7555 GCA_044339235.1 Ferruginibacter sp. | reverse complement strand
AAGGTTACTGGAAAATGAACGATTAAAGGATGAAGTCTTCCAAAAAATCTCCAAAGCCAAAAACTATCCCCTACAACAGTGGGAGCAGGAGATTCCGCAAAACTTGGGAAGCTGGCCTGCAATAGCCCTATCAAAAGTATTAGGGTAATACTAATGATTGCCTTTTTTCCGGGAAATAAATTTTTCTGTAGATCTTTCATATGCTAAACAGATTTAAAGATATAGAAAAATTGCTATCAAAAAAAAAGGGAGGTAATCTGCAATAAAATGACAGTCGAAAATGCTAGCAAACTATAGAAAAAGGCAATACTACTAATGTGGCTAGCCGCCAGACGCCCTTCTGAGCTTTACTTTTCCAAAGCGATTTTTAACATCGTCGATCGCCTTGTACAAATCAGTTTTTCTGGCGGTATTGTCAAATAAATTGGTTTGTACGGCTACATTGGTAAGCTCGCTTAGTTTTACACCCAATAAGCGAATAGGAGTTCCTTTTTTATACAATTTGTGAAACAAATCTTTTGCAATAGGGATGATCTCATCATCTGCACAGGTAAAAGGCACCGTCGTTTGTCGGGAGGTAGTTTCAAAATCGGGATACCGAATTTTTACTGCAATGCATCCGGCTACTTTACCTTCTTGTCTTAATTCGAAAGCAATTTTTTCTGATAGCCGAACAATCTCTCCCATCAAAAAATCAATATCGGTTTTATTTTCCTCAAAAGTATTTTCAGAAGAAATGGATTTGGCTTCATGGTATTGGCATACTTCACCGTTGTGAATACCAAAACTTTTTTGCCATAGATCGGCACCCCATTTACCTAATCTTTGTTCCAGTTGCGCTGCACTAAATTGATTGATATCCCCGATGGTAAAGATGCCCATCGATTGAAGTACTTCGTTGGTATGCTCGCCCACCCCCGGAATTTTATTGACAGCCATTGGTGCTAAAAATTCCTGTTCTTTTCCGAAGGCCACCTGCAGGTACCCGTTGGGTTTAGCTTGGCCGGTAGCGATTTTGGCAATCATTTTATTACTGCCCATGCCAAATGATATGGGCAATTTGGTTTCCTCCATAATTTGATGGCGTAAATCAATGGTCCACTGCAGCGGATTAAAAAAATGATCCATTCCTGTAAGGTCAAGATAAAATTCATCAATGGATGCTTTTTCAAATAAAGGCGCTTTGGAAGCAATGATGTCGGTAACCCAACGACTGTATTTGCTGTAATCTGAATAGCTGCCCTTTACGGCAATTGCCTGGGGACAAATCAACAAAGCCTTTTTGGAGGGCATGCCGGAATGGATGCCGAATTTTCTTGCTTCGTAGCTACAGCTCGCTACCACACCCCTTTCGCCACCTCCTACAAAAACCGGCTTACCTTTTAGCGAAGGGTCATTCAATACCTCTACCGACACAAAGAATGAGTCGAGGTCGAAATGAGCGATGATACGTTGAGGGGCTTTTTCCACCTGGTAAATTTACAAAATTAACCGCTGTGCAAAGCAAATAGAATGAACGGGGCGTTAAAAAATTTATGTTACAATTAACTGCCTAGTATATCAAGGACTGCCTATAGGGATTTCGAGGAAAAATTTCGAATACATCCTAACGGTCGATGAATCAATGGTGCTTATCGATAAATATCCAGTAATCCATCCGGAAGGGTAACATAAACTCTTCTATTTTTTTGATCTATTTTATCAAGCGACTCTCCATGAATGGGAATCAGGGCCTCTTTACCCTCCAATAAAATGGTGCAGAGTACTTGGTGCGGTTGCTCGATTACTTCAATGATTTCTCCAAGGTCTTCATCTTCATTGAAAAGATGAAAGCCCAGCATGGAAATGGGTGCAGCTTTGGCGGCAAATTTTTTAAAATCAGCTTCAGTAATCCAAACTTCTTTGGGCGTAAGTTTTCGGGCAATTTCCATTGTGTCGATGCCTTCTAATTTTACAAAAACTTCCGCATCATTTTTGATGCTGGTGGCCGATATAAAATAGGGCATCAAATTATCCTTTCCCTGCTCTACGAAAATAGTTTCCAGTCCTTTGAGGGCAGTTTTATTTCCAAGACTATGCTGTAATACCAGTTCGCCTTTTAACCCAAAGCTAGCGGCTAATTTCCCGATTTTAAAATACTGACTCATACTCCTGCAAGGTAAGCCATTGATTTAAAAACTTTTTTAAAAAGTGCCTAAGAGAATAAAGACGAACACAAAAAAGAGGATATTTTTTAAAGAGCGATTTTTCAGGGCAAAAAAAAAGCAATTTCGAAAAATCGAAATTGCTTAAAAGAATTAAGAGAACAGCGATATTATTCTGCTGCTTTAGTTTCTTCGGTGATAGGTGCTTCTACAGCAACTGGTGCAGCTTCAACAGCTTCAACAGGTACAGCAGCAGGTGCTTCAACAGCTACTGGAGCAGCTTCAACAGCTTCCACACTTACAGCAGGCGCTTCAACAGCAACTGCTACAGGTGCTTCAACCACCTTGCGTACTACTGGTTGATTACGGCTATCCATACGAGCCTTTTTGTGGGCTCCTTGGCGCTTGGCAACCTGTGCATCATGCTCTGCACTCCAGGTAGTGAATTTTGTCATTGCAACTGCTTCATCAAACAGTCCCAAACCAACGCCTCTCAACAAATGCTTCAGGAACAATACGCCCTTAAAGGATAGGATACGACGAACAGTGTCAGTTGGCTGAGCACCTTTGTGTAACCAGTCCAATGCCTTTTGACGGTCTATCTGCACGGTTGCAGGAACAGTCAACGGATTGTACGTACCAAGTTTCTGAATAAATTTGCCATCACGTGGGCTACGGGCATCTGCTACTACGATGAAGTAGAAAGGTCTCTTTTTGGACCCATGTCTTTGCAGTCTCATTTTTACAGCCATAAAAAATAGAAATTTTTTGGGGTTGTTAACTAATAGGGTTTCTTTAATCTTCCTTAGAAAAGGAAAGCGAAGTTAACCTTCGAAAGTCCAAAAACCAAATAGAATTGATGAAAATTAAGCTATACAAGCAAAAATCTAGGAAATTTAGCGGATTGGGCCAATATCCGGGCACAAAAAAGGCTTACAACCTATCCGGCAAAGGGAAAATTACCGTTTACCCATTCCCGGCATATTACCCATTGGCATCTTATTCATCATTTTCATCATGCCTTTCATTTGTTCAAACTGTTTTAAAAACTGGTTTAATTCGGCAATATCCTTTCCACTTCCTTTTGCAATCCTCAATTTTCGATTGGGATTGATCATATCGGGGTTACGCCTTTCCTGCAAGGTCATTGAGTTAATCATCGCTTCGATCCCTTTGAAAGCGTCGTCATTGATATCTACATCCTTAATTTGCTTGCCAACGCCTGGGATCATTCCCATCAGGTCTTTGAGATTACCCATTTTTTTAATCTGCTGCAGCTGGGTTTTAAAATCTTCAAAATCAAATTGATTTTTACGGATTTTCTTTTCAAGCTTAGCTGCTTCCACTGCATCAAACTGTTCCTGGGCCTTTTCTACCAAACTTACGATATCACCCATTCCAAGAATGCGCTGAGCCATCCTATCGGGATAAAAGACATCGAGCGTATCCATCTTTTCACCACTACTAACAAACTTGATGGGCTTGTTGACTGTATACTTGATTGATAATGCTGCCCCACCTCTGGTATCCCCATCCAACTTGGTTAGCACTACTCCGCTAAAGTCAAGGCGTTCATTAAAAGCGGCGGCAGTGTTCACTGCATCCTGACCTGTCATACTATCTACTACAAATAATATCTCTTGCGGATTGATGGCTTTTTTAATATTGGCCACTTCATTCATCATCACTTCGTCTACTGCTAAGCGTCCGGCAGTATCGATGATAATTACATTCTTATTGTTGGCCTTAGCTTCTTTGATTGCATTTTGTACGATGCTTACTGCATCCTTATTCTCTCTTTCACTAAAAACATCCACTCCAATTTGAGCGCCCAACACTTCCAACTGATCAATGGCCGCAGGCCGGTAAATGTCGGCTGCTACCAATAAGGGAGATTTTCCTTTTTTTGTTTTTAAATAATTGGCTAGTTTACCGCTAAAAGTTGTTTTACCACTACCCTGCAATCCTGCAATTAAGATGATGGCTGGGTTACCACTGATATTGAATTCACTTTCACTTCCCCCCATCAATTCTGTTAACTGATCTTGCACAATTTTCACCATTAATTGGCCAGGACTCACGGCTGTCAGCACCTTTTCGCCGAGTGCTCTTTCCTTGATGGTATCTGTAAATTCCTTGGCAATTTTATAGTTAACATCCGCATCCACCAAGGCCCTTCGGATATCTTTTACCGTATTGGCTATGTTGAGTTCAGAGATCCGACCCTGTCCTTTAATATTTTTAAAGGCGCTTTCTAGCCTTTCGCTTAATGTCGTAAACATGGACTGTTTTTATTAGATGTGCAATAACAAAGAAGTGAACTAAAAAAGTTCACTTCTGTAATTTGTGCAAATGTATGAAATCTTTAGGCTCCCAGATAGGTTCGCAGGTGTTTGCATCGGGAAGTAGACCTTAATTTGGTGAGTGCCTTGTCTTTTATTTGTCGAACTCTTTCTCTTGTGAGACTATATCTTTCTCCGATATCCTCCAAACTGAGTGGATGATCCACCCCAATTCCAAAGAAGAAACAGATGACATCTTTTTGCCTTTCCGTTAATGTATTGAGTGACCGCTCAATTTCTGCCGTTAAAGAAACCTTAAATGAATGGTACATATCAGTGCTATCTGTATTGGGGTTTTCCAACACATCCAACATCGAACCTTCTTCCCCATCCGCAAAAGGCTGATCGATACTGAGGTGACGGGCAGCGGAACCAATAGAGGCAGCCACCTCTTCGGTTTCGAGATCTAACAAATAAGCAATCTCTTCCGCAGTAGGCTCGCGTTCATACTCCTGCTCCAATTGCGAAAAGGCTTTGCTAATTCGATTGGTTAGACCCACCTTATTTAAAGGCAACCGCACAATCCTTGATTGCTCAGCCAATGCTTGCAAAATACTTTGCCTAATCCACCAAACAGCATAAGAAATAAATTTAAATCCCCGGGTTTCATCAAATCGCTTAGCAGCTTTTATAAGCCCCAGATTTCCTTCATTAATCAAATCAGGTAGCGTCAAACCCTGGTTTTGGTACTGTTTGGCAACAGATACAACAAAGCGCAGATTTGCCTTGGTTAATTTGTCCAATGCAAGTTGATCCCCTTTTTTGATGAGTACTGCAAGCTTCACCTCATCCTCGGGTGAAATCAACTCTACCCTACCAATTTCCTGTAGGTACTTTTCTAAACTTTGACTTTCACGGTTGGTAATGGATTTGGAGATCTTCAGTTGACGCATACTCATAAACTTGTGTTTTTAGGGTGTTAATTAAATAGAGTGAAAATCATTTCATTTTGCAAACATATCTAATAAAAATGTAATTTAAATAAATTTGTAATATGTTTTTTCTAAATAAAAAATATTTTTAGGGTCAAATCGCCCTCCAATGGGAGACGTAATGAAAAGAATAGGGAAGATTTTGCACAAAAGCATAAAATAATTTTGACACACCGATTATTTTGTTATTATTGCAGTATTCTATTGAATTTAAATTAGTCAGATGAGCAAGAAAGTTTTGTATACGCTAGAATATCCGGTTAGATGTTCTCCAGGCATATTGTATGATTTTTTGAGTACCCCTGCAGGTTTGCAGGAGTGGTTTGCAGATAAAGTGGATGAAAGAGACGGAATATTCAGTTTTTCTTGGAACGGTTCGGATGAGCAGGCGGAATTAATGGAGGGAGAGGAAGATAAATATATTCGCTATCATTGGTTACTTGCGCCTAAAGAAGAATACTTTGAATTTACCATTGAAAAATCTGAAGTTACCAATCAGACCATTTTAGTCATTAAAGATTTTGCTGAAAAGAAAGATATTAAGGACCAGAGCCAACTGTGGGAATACCAGGTTAAAGATCTATTTCACCGCCTGGGAAATTAATTGTCAATAACTGTATCATTTCAGTAAAATGCTGCTCTACAAATGCTGGAACAATTTCCCACTGCGCTAAGGTAATAGGCAATGCAATTTTTACAAAGTCCATTTCCTGAATCAATGCGGCAAACTCATCCGCAGAATAATTTTTTAAAAGCCGATAATTATCTTCTTCGTAATAATGTTCCCAAGGGTTGGAATGAATGCACAAATAATACCCCTGCGCTCGCAGCAAATCAAAATTGCTTTTCAATATAGGCAATGCATTTTCCTTACCTTCTCCAGATAAATGTAGGCTGATACTGAAAAAATTTCCCCACCAAAAAAAGATCCGAATCGATACCGTTGCTGCTTTTTTAAAATGGCGGGGATAATCAAGCATCACATAAGGAAGCCCTCGGTAATTTTCACCCCTTGCTATCTTAGGACTGCTTTCAATTACATCAGCCGGCAGTGAAGCGCTATGGGTTAGTACTTGCTGCTGCATTTTTTGAGCCAGCGCTCCAAAAAGCAGGTATACTTTATCGATAATAATTTGCTTGGTTAGGATCCAGTCTTTATTACAAACCAGTTCCAGTTCGCCTGCAGAAAGAGATAATTGTAAAGAATCAGTCATTGGATGTACAAGTTAACCATTCAAATTTAAAGAAAGCCAATTGGTCATAGGGTAAATTGTACATAGCTTTGTGTTAGCTCAAATTATTTAATTGCTAATTCCTAAATAATCAAGCCACATTATTTGATAAAATTTTCGCCTAACCGCGGATTGGGTATATGATAAAAAAAATAGACAAGCTAATTCTTTCATCTTTCATCGGTCCATTTATTGCGACATTCTTTATCGCATTTTTTGTATTGATGATGCAAAGCCTGTGGAAATATATTGACGATTTGGTTGGTAAAGATCTTGACCTGCTTACCATCGGTGAATTTTTGTGGTATGCAAGTGCTTCCCTACTCACCCTAGCGATGCCGATTGCTATTTTGATTTCATCCATCATGACCTTGGGTAATCTCGGCGAAAGCTTTGAGCTGGTTGCCATCAAATCATCCGGAATTTCACTGTTACGCTTTTTACGTCCGCTTATACTGACTTCCATCGTTCTGTGTGGCATTACTTTTCTTTTTGCCAACTATGTTATCCCCTACGCCAATCTGGAATTTAAAACGCTGTATTACGATATCTCCTACAAAAAACCCGCGATCGATCTAAAACAAGGTACGTTTTACAATCATATTCCGGGATACTCCATTAAGGTTGGAAAAAAAGACAGTGATGGAAAAACAATTCACAATGTTGTCATCTATGAACAACAACCCTCCCTTCAAGATAATAGTATCATTGCTGAAAAAGGAAATATGGGATTTTCAAAAGATAAAAAATTCCTAGAATTTACACTGTACAATGGCTTTAGGTACCAAGAACGAGGAAATTCAATGGATACGAGTACAGAGTTTATACAGTTGGGATTTAAAGAATATAAGAAATTATTTGACTTGAGTTCATTGCAAATGCTCAACACCCCCGACAGCCTTTTT
>JBIIVV010000154.1:0-7559 GCA_044339235.1 Ferruginibacter sp. | reverse complement strand
AAAACCTAGTAAAACTTACCTCCCTAGGATATATTGAAGGAATGTATTCAAAATATCCCCGTATTGATAAGCAACTCATTCATAAATACCATGAAGGCCTTATAGCCACCACCTGTTGCCTAGGGGCTCTCGTACCCCAAACCATTTTAAAAAAGGGGGAAGAAGAAGGTGAGAATGAATTTAAATGGTGGTTGAATATTTTCCAGGAAGACTTTTATATTGAATTGCAAAGGCATGGTATTCCCGACCAAGATAAGGTAAACTTGGTTTTAATAAAATTTGCCAAAAAATACAATGTAAAAATTATTGCCAGTAATGATTCACACTACGTTGATCAAAAGGATTCCAATGCGCATGATATCCTTTTATGCATCAATACCGGTGAAAAACAATCAACCCCAAAATGGAGTGAGGTTTCAGATGATGATGTCCAAGTAAAGAATAGGCGTTTTGCTTTTCCCAACGATCAGTTTTACCTGAAAACTGCTGCTGAAATGACCAAGGTTTTCGAAGATATACCCGAGGCCATTGATAACACCAATGAAATTGTTTCAAAGGTTGAACTGTTGGATTTAAAGAGAGATATTCTATTACCCCACTTTGTCGTTCCAGCCAACTTTACCTCACAGGATGAGTATTTATCCCACCTCACCTGGTCGGGTGCCAAAGAACGATATAAAATCTTTACGCCTGAAACGGAAGAACGAATCAATTTTGAATTGGGCGTTATTAAGGAAATGGGATTTGCCGGTTACTTTCTGATAGTCAGTGATTTTATAGTTGCTGGTAAGGAAATGGGTGTATTTGTTGGTCCAGGCCGTGGTTCGGCTGCAGGAAGTGTAGTGGCATATTGTATCGGTATTACCAATATCGATCCAATCAAGTACAACCTACTGTTTGAAAGGTTTTTAAATCCCGAACGTAAATCCATGCCGGATATAGATACCGATTTTGATGATGAGGGTAGGCAAAAAGTAATCGACTATGTAGTACAGAAATATGGAAAAAGTCAGGTAGCCCAGATCATCACCTATGGTACGATGGCTGCCAAATCCAGTATTGCAGATGTATCAAGGGTAATGGATCTTCCATTAGCCGAAAGCAGGGCGCTTTCCAAATTGGTACCTGAAAAACCGGGTATCAATCTAAAAAGGTTATTACATGCTCCTTTTACCACGAAAGAATCCAAAGACGGCACAAAATCACTAGAAGAAAAAGAGCAATTACAACCAGAGGATATTGAAAATGTAAAAAAACTCCGAGAAATATACAAAGGTACCGACCTGCACAGCACTATTTTACATGAGGCTGAAATATTGGAAGGCTCTGTAAGAAATACGGGTATCCATGCATCAGCCATCATTATTGCACCGAAAGATCTAACAGATCTTTTACCAGTGGCCTCTTCAAAAGAATCTGAACTGTGGCTTACCCAAATTGAAGGAGGGTCGATTGAAGAAGCGGGCGTAATCAAAATGGACTTCTTAGGACTAAAAACCTTAAGTATTCTTAAAACTGCTTTATCATTGATTAAGCAACACCACGATGTAAGTATTGCCATTGATGATATTCCGCTGGATGATGAATTGACTTACAAACTTTATCAACAAGGAGATACCAATGCTACCTTCCAGTTTGAAAGTGTGGGAATGCAAAAATATTTGCGTGAGTTGAAGCCCGACAAATTTGCCGATCTTATTGCAATGAATGCCCTGTACCGTCCGGGTCCTATCGCTTATATTCCTGAATACATTGACCGTAAACTCGGAAAAAAGCAGGTGGAATATGATTTGCCAGATATGGAGGAATACCTGAAAGAAACTTACGGCATCACCGTATACCAAGAACAGGTTATGCTCCTTTCTCAAAAGTTGGCGGGCTTTAGTAAAGGAGATGCCGACATACTCAGAAAGGCAATGGGTAAAAAGCAAATTGCTGTATTGGATAAAATGAAGGTTCAATTTGTTAATGGCGCTACTGCTAAAGGTCATGCAAAAGATAAACTAGAAAAAATTTGGACCGATTGGGAAGCTTTTGCTCAATACGCTTTCAATAAATCGCATTCCACTTGTTATGCATTTGTAGCATATCAAACGGCTTATTTAAAAGCGCATTACCCAAGCGAATACATGGCGGCTGTTTTAAACCACGCAGGTAGTATCGATAAAATCACCTTCTTTATGGAAGAGTGTAAAAGAATGGGATTAACCGTGCTTGGGCCTGATATCAATGAATCACAGAATGGGTTTGCCGTAAATCAAAAAGGCGAAATTCGTTTTGGATTTAGCGGTCTTAAGGGGGTGGGCGAAAACGCCATTGAAAATATCATTGAAGAAAGAACTAAACACGGACATTTTACCTCTGCTTTTGACTTAGCAAAAAGGGTCAATCAACGTGCTGCCAATAAAAAATCTTTGGAAAGTCTAATTTACTCAGGTGCCTTCGACTGCTTCAAAGACATCACTAGAGCTCAATATTTTTATGCAGCTCCTGGTGATAACCAAGGTCTTGAAAAGATTTTAAAATTTGGAAGTGTTTTTCAATTTCAAAATGCCAGTGTCAGTAATACCCTATTTGGTGATCTTCAAATGCCTGATATCGTTCCACCAAAATTAGCTGTCTGTGAACCTTGGCCTTTGGCAGAGCAACTTGATTTTGAAAAAGAAGTTACCGGAATGTACATGAGTGGACATCCATTGGACAACTTTAAATTTGAAATGAAGCATTATAATATCAGCAAATTGGCCGACTACAATGAATTTAAAGCAGCTGTAAATACACACTCCAATCCAGGAAGACAGTTTAGGTTGGCAGGGCTAGTGGTAGATGCCCAACAAAGGCTTACCAAAACCGGTAAAAATTTTGCGATCCTTTCAATTGAAGATTATAGTGGTAAAAGTGAATTCATGCTTTGGAGTGAAGATTATGTGAAATACATTAACTACCTCGAAAAGGGTTTGATTGTACTGATTGAAGGTGGCTTTAAAACTAGGTACAATAGCGAACAATATGAATTTAAGTTATCCAAAATACATTTGCTAGAAACAGTAAAACCAGCTTTAACTAAACAGGTCATTGTAGAAGTGCAACCACAGTTTATTAGTCCCCAATTTGTAAATTTTATTGAAAACAATGTCAAGGAGCACCCAGGAAAAACGAGCCTCAAGTTTAACATTGTTGATATTAGAAATAATTACAAAGTAGGTATGTACAGTTTAGAATCGGGGTTTACAATGAATGACGACATGGCGGTATTTTTAAATGAAAATAAGGATATAGAGGTAAATGTTATCACCGGCTAGTACCTTATTCATATATCAATATTTCACAATGCATTTAAAGCAAGCCCTTTTGTCAATACCCAAACAAGGATATAATGGCAAAACAACATATTAACACTGTCAATTAGATTGTGAATATGTCAATGCTACACCTTTAAAAATTTGGATGTATTTTTGTATTATTAAAAATCAAATAATTAAAATATACTTATGGCACAAGAATTCACTGACGCAAACTTCAAATCTCTGGTATTAGACTCTGATAAATTAACACTAATTGATTTTTGGGCAGAATGGTGTGGCCCTTGTCGTGCTATTGGTCCGGTAATTGAAGAACTTTCAATAGATTATGATGGTATTGTAAATGTAGGTAAGGTTAATGTTGACCATAACCCACAAATATCAACTGATTATGGTATTACTAGCATTCCTGCCATTCTTTTTGTAAAAGGTGGTGTGGTAGTTGATAAATTGGTAGGTGCCCAACCAAAGGCAAATTTTGTTAAAAAAATAGATGCACATAAGTAGTACTTAAATTTATCTCAATAAAAAAACCGAAGTAAATCACTTCGGTTTTTTTATTGAGATAATGTCCCGTCCTGAAAAAGCGAAACACAATCAATCGTTATGGAGGAGAAAGTTTACACAATATGATTTAAAGATATAACTACTTGATTTTTTATCCCATCAACATTCCTGCGATGGTGGCAGACAAATAAGAAGCCAATGTACCACATAGCAATGCCCGCATTCCTAATTTTGCTAGGTCTGCCCTCCTTTCTGGAACTAGGGCACCAATACCTCCAATTTGCATTCCTACCGAACTGAAATTAGCGAAGCCGCATATTGCGAAACTTACAATTATCAAGGATTTTTCTGATAGAATAGATTGGTATCCCTTCACCAATATACCTGCCGAATTAGGAACCATCGTTTGGGTTAAATCACTAAATGCAACAAATTCATTGATGGTTAATTTTTTTCCCAACATGGTTGCAACATTAGCAACATCGGCAGTGGGAACACCCATCGCCCATGCCATGGGTGAAAATATTTTTCCAAAAATCCATTCAAGCGATAAACTAAAATCAAGGTGTAACAATAAACCAAACTTCATCAATAAAAAATTGATCAAAGCAATCAGACCTAAAAATCCAATCAGCATAGCAATCACATTCACAGTGATTTTCATGCCATCCCCTGCGCCGTGCGAGATCGCATCAATCACATTTGAATAGGGAGATTTTACCTCTAATGTAACTTTACCCATTGTTTCACTTTGCTGCGTTTCGGGCCATACTATTTTTGAGATCACCAGGGCTGCAGGTGCTGCCATTAAACTTGCTGCTAGCAAGTATTCTGCCTTAGCCCCAAAACTGACATATACCACCAAGATGCCTCCAGAAATGCAAGCGAGGCTTCCACTCATACTAGCCAGCATTTCACTCATGGTCATTCCTTTTAGATAAGGCCTGATCATGACTTGTGCTTCAATCTGACCTACAAAAGCGCTGGCAACGTTACTCAATGCTTCTGCACCACTCACCCTCATTACCCAATTCATTGCTTTTGCAACGATCGCAACAATTTGTTGCATTAGTCCGTAATGATAAAAAATGGCTACCAAAACACAGACTAAAATGATAGTTGCTAAAACACTAAAGCCAAAAATAAAAACGCCTGGAGTACGGTAAGGCAAAGAGGCTCCTGTCATATTATCCACCATTAAACCTCCATAAACAAAGGCTGCACCTTCTTTTGCAAAAGCTTCTATATGAGTGATAACAGTTCCGATTTTTTGAAAAACTATTTTTACAAATGGAACCTTAAAAATAAGTAAGGCGATTACAACCTGCAATAAAATGCCACTCAAAACCAGTCGGTAATTGATTCTTTTCTTGTTGTTGGATACAAGCCAAGCAATCCCTAAAATCAAGATAATCCCTATGAGCCCCTGAAATTGTTGCATAGAAACAATGGTTATAAATTCATTGAAAGGTATACAATTATTTAATCAAACCACCTAACGGCTTGCCAAATGTCAAAATGGGCAATTTTGGATTAAATAGTTCTTACAAAAAATAGTCATATTCATTACTGTTAGCTTTTGTATTTTTGAAAATAATACAAGTTTATAGTAAATTATTTCAAATTAAAGCGTTGCCTACAGTAACTTTGTGTAAATTCTTACAATGACTCACTCCATAGATACTTTAATCCATCATACAGCTGATATTACCCTGAAAAATATTGCTGAAAAGGTAAAACAACAACAGAGAATAACTGACCAGGAAGGAATACTGTTGTTCGAAAAAGGAAGTCTCGCTTTTGTTGGTTTTTTAGCCAATTATATAAGGGAATTAAAGCACGGTAATACCACCTATTTTAACCGCAATTTTCATATTGAACCCACTAATATTTGTGTATTCAGTTGTAAATTTTGCTCCTATTCTCGCCTATACGCTAACAAAGAGGAAGGCTGGGAATTGAGTATTGATCAAATGTTGGACATTGTTAAATCCTATGATGGAAAACCTATCACAGAGGTTCATATTGTAGGTGGTGTTCATCCAAAAATGAACATGGACTATTTTATTGAGTTAATGCAAAAGATAAAGGCACATAGACCGTCGCTACATGTGAAAGCCTTTACTGCAGTTGAATTAGACTATATGTTTCGCAAAGCAAAGCTTACTGCTGAGGAAGGAATGGCAAAATTACATGCAGCTGGTCTGGACAGTTTACCAGGTGGAGGTGCTGAAATTTTTTCACCCGAAATAAGGAATCAAATTGCAGCAGATAAGGTGGATGGAACTGGTTGGTTGCGCATTCATGAAATCGCGCATAATTTGGGGATGCATACCAATGCTACCATGTTATATGGAAATATAGAAAAATATGAGCATCGCATTGATCACATGCGCCGACTTAGGGAATTGCAGGATAAAACAGGTGGATTCAATACATTTATTCCGCTAAAGTTCAGAAATTATGATAATGAAATGAGTAATATTCCTGAATCCACGATCACAGAAGATATGCGACTTTACGCCATTGCAAGAATATACCTTGATAATTTCCCTCATTTGAAAGCTTATTGGCCAATGTTGGGCCGTGAAAATGCACAACTAAGCTTGTCTTTTGGAGTGAATGATATTGATGGCACGATCGATGATTCTACTAAAATCTACAGCATGGCTGGAAGTGAAGAGCAAAATCCAGCAATGAGTACAGAGGAACTAGTAACGCTGATTAAACAAGTAAAACGAAAACCAATAGAACGTGACACTTTATATAACGTTGTAACAGATTTTAGTGAAGTTGACTTTCTGAATCCTACATTGGATGCTAAATTGAATTAGAGAATACCATGGAAAATATGCTTGATGTACTTATTATTGGTGGAGGACCTATTGGGCTTTCTTGTGCACTGGCAGCCCAACAAAAGGGGCTACGATATATCATCATTGAAAAGGGATCATTGGTAGATTCGCTCTACCACTACCCTGTTAATATGACCTTTTTTTCAACCTCAGAAAAACTTGAAATTGGAGGTGTACCCTTTGTTAGCAATAATAATAAACCTACCCGTAATGAAGCCTTGGAATATTATAGAAGGGTAACGGTTTCTGCTGCGCTCTCTATTAAATTGTATGAAGAAGTAATTACCATCAACAATCAAGAAGGAAAATTTGAAATCATCACTTCAAAAGATCACTACATTGCAACTAACATCATTATTGCAACTGGATTTTATGGTCGGCCTTTTATGTTGAATGTTCCCGGAGAAGATTTACCAAATGTAACTCACTATTATAATGATCCACATGGCTATGCTTTTCAAAAAGTACTAATTGCAGGTGCTAATAATTCCGCTGTAGATGCCGCATTAGAAACGTATAGAAAGGGAGCTTCAGTTACCATGGTAATTAGGGATGAGCAAGTTGGAGAAAGGGTGAAGTATTGGGTAAGGCCAGATATCATTAACCGAATTGAAGAAGGTGCTATCAAAGCCTATTTTAATTCTATCATTACAGCAATTCGTGAAAAAGAGGTGGATATACTCACTCCCAATGGGTTAATTACAATTGAAAATGATTGGGTTATTGCTATGACAGGATACCAGCCAGATCTTTCATTTTTACAAAAAATTGGCATTGAATTATCTTCAGACGAAATAAAAAAACCTGTGTACAATGAAAATACGCATGAAACCAATGTAAAAGGTATTTTCTTGGCTGGTGTCATTTGCGGCGGCATGAATACTCACAGTCTTTT
>JBIIVV010000153.1:0-7585 GCA_044339235.1 Ferruginibacter sp. | reverse complement strand
GGCGTCAACTTCTCTGCACACTACCATAATGGCTCCCTGTGCTGGAGCAGGCAACATCCAGTCTAAGTCAACTGCATTTTCTGGACGAAGTTCAATTCTTTCCAAACCTGCTGCTGCAAAGATGGCTCCATTCCAGTTGTTTTCCTGGACTTTGCGCAAACGGGTATTTACATTCCCTCTTAGGTTTTCTATGGTATGATTGGGATAACGGTTTAGCCACTGTGCTTTTCGACGGATACTGCTGGTGGCAATAATGCCCGCACTATCCGATGGTGATATAGAACCTGCGTCTGATAGTTTCCAGTCTGCAACAACTGATTGGTCCTTGTAAACAAAAATGTCTTTGTAAGAAGCCCTTGTTAATACAGCTGATTGAATGATGCCAGTTGCTAACTGTGTGGGTACATCTTTCATAGAATGAACAGCAATGTCAATCGTATTATTTAATAGCGCTATATCTAGACTTCTGGTAAATACACCCTGAACCCCCATTTCGTATAAAGGTGTTTGTAGATCAATATCTCCTTCACTTTTAATTAAGACTAGTTCTGCCTGATAACCATTGTTGGTTAGGAGTAGTTGGACATGCGTAGCCTGCCAAACTGCCAATTGGCTTTCCCTTGTTCCAATTCGTATCAGTTTGTCCATCTAAATTAGTTTGTGCCGGTGGCGATGTATTCATTGATTGCTTCTATGTAATTGCAACCTCGGTAGTTTTGGTGGCGCATTTTTATGGCCATGCCATTAATTACTTTCTGAATTTTTTCAGCTGCATTCAATTGAGTAAGTTCTGTGGAGAGGGTTGAAAAATAATTACTATATAGCCTACAGCTATCCATCGCTTGTAGTTTGTGTTTTACTGCTTTTAAAACCGGTACATTTTTACGCATCTCATGCCAATCCATGAATTCCTGGATATGAGCAGCTATAATTGCTTTAGCCTGCGGTATCTCTGCTTCTCTTTTATGAAGGGTTTCATCCTTTATTTTTGAAAGTTCATCTACATTTACTAGGGTAATGGTTGGGAGCGCTTGTGCAGATTTTTCTACATTATAAGGAATTGAGAGATCAATAATAAGTTTCTGTCCGCTATTGATTAGATGGGAGGCTAATATAACCGGCTCAACAGCATTGGTGGCTACCAATATGATATCCGATTCGTGGATGTGTTTGGGTAAATCATCCATTGAAGCATATCGCAACCCTAGTTCAGTAGCGAGTTCCGCAGCTTTTTCCTCCGTTCTGTTGATGAGGGTAATGTTTTTTGTTGCTAGATAATCTACCAAATTCTTACAGGTGTTGCGGCCAATTTTACCGGTTCCCAATAAGAGGATTTTTTTATCTGCGATAGTATCAATCTTTTCTTTAATATATTGCACTGCTGCAAATGAAACTGAAACAGTACCTCCACTTAAGGCAGTAGAAGTTCTAATTGACTTTGAACATTGTAAAACACCATTCACCAATCGCTCAAGGTAAGCACCAATAAAATTATGTTGTTTGGAAAACTTCACCGCTTGTTTAATCTGTCCTACAATTTCATAGTCACCCAAAATTTGAGAATCTAGTCCAGCGGCTACATTAAAAAGATGCTCGATTGCTTGATTCCCATTGTCAACATAGGCCATTTCATTAAAGCGATCGAGTGAGCCTTTAGTTTGTGAACAGAGTAAGCTGGCTAGATTGGAAACGTTTTCGGCAAATCCATAGATTTCGGTACGGTTGCAAGTAGATAAAATAAAAAATTCAGTGACACCCAATTCAGGAGCCAGTAAAATCAGTTGATTATATTGATCCGCATTGATGGCATATTGCCCTCTTAGGTTAGCATCCGTTTTTTTGTAATTGATACCCGCTATGAAGAAATTCGATAAATTGATTGGTTGTGATCCGAGCATCCTTACTTAAAGTAGTTTGATAAGTTATGGTGCAAAAGTAATCCTGCTTGAGATTTAAATCTAATTTCAATGTCATTGGATTGTCATTTTGCTGTATGAACTCGATCATAATGGATGGTGATGGAGGTCATAGCCCTCAAAATGGGCGATTGCCTTTTCTCGTTCCCAATTATTTGCTAGTTCCATGAACTTTTAGCTAAACCAGGGGTTACATTTGCATAATATTATATTGGTTATGGCAAAAAAAATAGGCGTTGTTTTGATGAATCTAGGGTCACCTGATTCAACTTCGGTGAAAGATGTACGGACTTACCTTAGACAATTTTTGATGGATGAAAGGGTAATTGATGTGCCCTATCTGGCGAGGTATATTTTGATCAATGGTATTATCGTACCCTTTAGGGCGCCCAAATCCGCTGAAGCGTATGCAACTATCTGGACTAAGGAAGGCTCTCCATTGGTGGTGTTGACAAAGCAATTGCAAAAAGCCCTGCAGCAACAGGTGGATGTGCCGGTGGAGGTTGCCATGCGGTATGGAAATCCAACGGTAGCCGCTGCCTTTGATAATTTGTTAACCAATCATCCGGATCTAGACGAAGTGTTGGCCATCCCCCTGTATCCGCATTATGCCATGTCTTCTTATGAAACTGCTGTTGAGTATGCCAAGGAGGTTCATGCTGCGGGTGCTTATCCATTCAGCATAAAGTTTTTGAAGCCATTTTATAATGAGCCCAATTATATTCACGCTTTGGCTGAAAATATTAAGCCTTTTCTGGAACAATCGCACGACCATATTTTATTTAGTTATCATGGTATACCGGGAAGGCATGTCCGAAAAAGCGATGTTACTGGTTGTCACTGCCTTAAAGTGGAAAACTGTTGCCAAATTCCTTCGCCTGCTCATGCACAATGTTATCGTCACCAGGTATTTACCACTACCCAATTGGTAATGCAAGCCTTGCAAATACCGGAAGATCAATATAGCATTGCCTTTCAGTCGAGGTTAGGTAAAGGATGGTTACAGCCGTTTACGGATAAACGCTTGGAGGAAATGCCAAAAGAAGGCATTAAGAAATTGTTGATACTTTGTCCAGCTTTTGTAAGCGATTGTTTGGAAACATTGGAAGAGATCGATGAAAGAGGAAAAGAATCGTTTATGGATGCAGGCGGGGAGTCGTACACAATGATTCCTTGTTTAAATACAAACCCTTTGTGGGTCAATGTATTGGGCAATTGGGTGAAAGATTTTGCAGCAGGGAGCGAGGAGATGATACTTGATTTTAATGTCTGATTTTTTGATGTCTGATGTCTGATTTGTATGTCTGATGTTTGATTTTTTGATGTCTGATATCTGATTTAGTTATATTTGATGCATTCCTTTTTTTGATTATATATTAAACGAATCATTGCTTAGACTTCAAAAGAAGCAAAAAAATACGAACCAAAAAAAATCAGACATCAATAAATCATACATCAGAAATCAGACATCATCCATCAAAAAATATCCAACATGTATTAATACATAAAGGCTCTTCATATCATCTTTATTGTAACCTGGTTTGCTGGAATGTTTTACATTGTTCGGCTCTTTATTTATAATACCGAAGCTCAAGGAAAAACAGCTGTAGAAAAACAGGTTTTAACGGACCAGTTTACTATCATGATCAAAAGGCTTTGGCTGGGCATTACATGGCCCTCAGCAGTGTTAACACTTATTTTTGGAACCTGGATGGCTACCTATTTTCAGCCGGTGCCCCAGTGGCTTTGGATAAAAATTGGTTTTGTAGCCGCTTTGTATGCCTACCACTTTACGCTGCACCGGATTTATGCTGCCCAGATGAAGGGGGGGTTTCGGTTTAGTTCCAATCAGTTGCGTATTTGGAATGAATTGGCCACTATTTTTTTAATAGCCATCGTTCTATTGGTTTCTGTTAAAGATAGTATGAGCTGGGTATGGGGAATTATTGGCCTACTCTTATTTTCTGGCATTTTAATGGGGGCTATCAAAATCTACAAATTGATTAGAAAGAAGTAATGAATTCTTGGAAATATTTGCCCTTCTTATTTACGCTATAACAGTAACGCATAAGGCTATTGTTTTATCTCTTGCCTGATTTATCCAGAATTTATTAAAAAAAACAGTTGCCTGTACCTATATATTGAATATTATTGTTATATTTAAACTGTTTCCTAAAGGGGGAAATAAATATTAATATATCCATAAATAATTGTCTATTTCATTATGGAGTGTTATATTTGTCCACCAAATCAATGGACTTATGTTATTTATACTGTTTATTTCTCCCCTTAATTGTATGTACAGCAATCCCTGCCATAGTATTTCGGGCTGCTAACAAGCTAATTTTTGGTTATTTTTTTCAGACTTTTTATCCAACTTTATTTTATAAATTCAAATGATTCATACTAAAAACAGCGTTGATCAGTTACTCCATCAGTTAGATGGACTAGAAATTTCCGCTTTCATTCGCTTGTTAACCGAGCAATATCCCGATCAGGTTACCTTTTCGTCTAGTTTTAGTTTCGAAGATCAAGCGATTACCCATGAAATATTGAGCAACCAATTGCCCGTAAAAATTTTCACTCTCGATACAGGGAGAATGTTTGCAGAAACGTATTCAGTCTGGAGTAGTACCAATGCAGCTTATCAAACGCATATCAAGGCATATTATCCCAACCAAGAAGGCCTACAGCAGTTTGTTGAGTCTAATGGCCCCAATTCATTTTATGAATCGGTGGATCACCGAAAGGCTTGTTGCTTTATTCGTAAGGTAGAACCTTTGAAGCGAGCCCTTGCCGGAAATGCCATTTGGATCACGGGACTTCGTTCAGAACATTCGCCTGACCGCCAAAACCTTCCTATGTTGGAATGGGATGAGGCGAATCAGC
The DNA here is from genome assembly GCA_044339235.1 of Ferruginibacter sp. GTDB lineage: Bacteria > Bacteroidota > Bacteroidia > Chitinophagales > Chitinophagaceae > Ferruginibacter. The sequence continues at coordinate 2,780 of JBIIVV010000153.1, read as the reverse complement.
TAATCAAGTACCATCCTTTGCTTCATTGGTCAACGGAAGAAGTTAAGCATTATATTCATAACAATCGGGTGCCCTACAATCCTTTGCACGACAGGGGTTTTGTTAGCATTGGCTGTGCACCTTGTACCAGGGCCATTCAGCCAGGAGAAGATTTTAGGGCAGGCCGTTGGTGGTGGGAAGAGGCAGATAAAAAAGAGTGTGGCTTGCACGTGCATGATGCAATTCATACCGAATCCCCTAAGCCCTAAAAGCTCTCTGTTGAGCTTGACAATCATTGAGACTAATAAATTAATTTTGATCTTAACCAATAAGAAAATTAAATGATGAATGAAAAAGTAGTTACAGCGGATTCTTCAAATACCCCTTTAGTAGCGGGTGATGAAAATTACCGTCGTTTAGATTATCTAGATCAGTTGGAATCTGAATCTATTCATATTTTTCGGGAAGTAGCCGGTCAATTTGAACGTCCTGCCTTACTTTTTTCGGGTGGTAAAGATTCCATCGTGTTGGTTCACCTTGCACTAAAGGCTTTTCGTCCCGGCAAGTTCCCTTTTCCATTGGTTCACATCGATACAGGACATAATTTCCAGGAAGCACTTGATTTCAGGGATCAATTCGCAAATGCGATTGGTGAAAAATTGATTGTAAGAAATGTGGCGGATACTATCCGGGAAAAAAATCTTACCGAGCAAAAGGGCAAATTTGCGAGTAGAAATGCTTTACAAACATTTACTTTACTAGATACCATCGAGGAGTTTAAGTTTGATGCCTGTATTGGCGGTGCAAGAAGGGATGAAGAAAAGGCAAGGGCCAAGGAAAGAATTTTTTCGGTAAGAGACGAATTCGGTCAATGGGATCCCAAACTTCAACGACCTGAATTATGGAATACTTATAATGGTAGAATTGATAAGGGCGAAAATGTAAGGGTTTTCCCTATCAGCAACTGGACCGAGTTGGATATCTGGAATTATATTCGTAGAAATAAAATTGAATTGCCATCGATCTATTTTTCTCATGACCGCGAGGTGTTGGAATACCAGGGACAACTCGTAGCTACTTCTGAATTTATTCAGCTGGAGGAAGGAGATAAGGTATCCGTAAAAAAAGTTCGTTATAGAACAGTGGGTGACATGACCTGTACCGCTGCTGTTGAATCAAGCGCTTCCAACATCGATGATATTATTAAGGAAATTATTGCTACCAAAACCAGCGAACGGGGAGAAACAAGAATTGATGATCGAGTAAGTGAAGCGGCGATGGAAGATAGAAAAAAGGGTGGATATTTTTAATAATGACTATCCTTCAAATGGAGGAATACTAAAATAGCAACACAACATTTAAAATATTAATACAACCCATTTCTTTCAGATTTGGAGCAACAAAAATACTTATGGATATTCTAAGATTTATTACAGCCGGTAGTGTTGATGATGGAAAAAGCACTTTGATAGGCCGGTTATTATATGATAGCAAATCTATCATGATCGATCAGTTGGAGGCTATTGAAAAGCAAAGTAGAAACAGGGAAGATGGTGAGATTGATCTGGCTTTGCTAACGGATGGCTTACGGGCCGAAAGAGAGCAGGGTATTACCATTGACGTGGCATACAAATATTTTTCAACACCCACTCGCAAATTTATCATTGCAGATGCACCCGGACATACACAGTATACGCGTAACATGGTGACTGGTGCCTCTAATTCAGATTTGATTATTATTTTGGTGGATGCTCGTAATGGTGTTTCGGAGCAAACTAGGCGCCATTCAATCATCGCCTCTCTTTTAAATATTCCGCATGTGGTAGTGGCTATTAATAAAATGGACTTGGTAAATAATTCGCAGGATGTTTATAACAATATTGTGATTGATTATTCTTCAGTGGCTGCTTCACTGGGATTAAAGGATATTACCTATATTCCAATTAGTGCCATTAACGGTGATAATATTGTAGAAAAGTCTCCCAATTTTCCCTGGTACGAAGGTGAGTCACTCTTGCATATTTTGGAAAATGTAGCAGTTGCCAATGATATTAATTATACCGACGCAAGATTCCCTGTGCAATATGTGATACGTCCACAGACAGAAGAGTTGCATGATTACCGAGGTTATGCTGGTAAGGTAATTAGCGGTATTTATAAAAAAGGCGATACTATTATCGTTCAACCATCAGGGTTGCAAAGCACCATCAGTGCTATTGAAATTGGCGGACAGCAGGTAGACGAAGCTTTTGCTCCACAAAGTGTAGTACTTCATTTACAACACGATATTGACATTAGTAGAGGAGATGTAATTGTCAAAACAGACAATCTTCCGACTGTTGAAAATGAACTAGATGTTTTACTTTGCTGGATGGGAAATAAGCCATTAAAAGCGGGTAATAAATATTTGCTACAAATTAATAGCCGAGTTGTAAAAGCCGTTGTAAAAGAAATTGAGTACAAATTGGATGTGAATTCATTGCTGCAAGAGCCAGCACCCGAACAGGCACAATTGAATGATATTGTAAAAGTGAAAATAAAAACGGCTACTCCCATTCCTTTTGATTCCTATAAAAAATTGAGGGTAAATGGAGGGGCGATTTTAATAGATGAAACTAGTAATGTTACGGTGGGTGCTTGTATGATTCAATAGGAGTTGGTAGTATTTATCTTTCGATAATTTTAGTGCTACTCAGTCATTTACTATCAATCATTTTTCTTGTTTAAAAAAATAAATTATCAATGAATCAGTTTGTCCAAAAGCTCCATTCTCGCCACTTGGAATCTTTAACTTCTTTTCC
>JBIIVV010000022.1:0-25098 GCA_044339235.1 Ferruginibacter sp. | reverse complement strand
TAATTCCTTCGCGCGCAAGCTGATCTAAATTGGGCGTCTTGATTTTTTGTTGGCCATAACAACCTAATTCGCCATAGCCCAAATCATCAGCATAGATATAAATAATATTGGGCTTTTGCTGAGCAAAAACACAAGTAAAAAAACAAAGGATTAAAAAAACACAACCTGCTTTTTTCATACAATTTTCCAATAATTGATTGTAAAATTTGCTATATACAATCGCAATGTATGCATTTTTTTATGCAGGAGGCTGGGGTAAGTGTTCAATAAAGAAAATAGCACACCGATAAGATAAAAATCAACTACCGTGGAGATTCAATTTATACAATCTTCCCAATTCTATCAACTCGGGTAAATTGGAGACATCCAGCTTTTCAAAAAGCCGGGCCTTATGCGTACCAACGGTGGATGAGTTGATTGAAAGCAATTCAGAAATTTCACTGCCCGATTTTCCGGACATTAACAGATTGGCAATTTCAAATTCTCTTGCACTGAGTTTTTCAAAAGGATTGTCAGGCTGTTGCGAACCGATCTCAGCTGCTAATTGCTCTGCGAGATTTTCACTTATATATTTGCGGTCATTTAAAACCAATTCCAAGGCTTTCTTCAATTCGGTAACACCTGAATTTTTGGACAAAAAGCCCATTGCTCCCGCCCTAAAAAATCTTTTGGCATACACATTTTCAGGACTCATAGAAAAAATGAGCACCCTTGTACCGGGATATCTATTTTTGATATATTCCATCAGGCCTGTAGTATCTGTTTCAGGCATTTGAACATCCATGATTACAAGGTCATATTTATTAGCCTTAAGTTGGGTTAAAGCAGATTTTTCATCAAAGGCCTCCAATACTTCGCAAGGCTTGAATAATTCTTGCAAAACATTGTTTACGCCTGAACGAACAATTTCGTGGTCATCTATTAATAAAAATTTTTTCATACCCGGCATCCTTTTTTTGCATCTACAAATAATGGTGATTCAATGAAGGCAGATAAATCTCCTAAATAAGCAATTCAGATTTCTATTATTTAGCAAAAGATATTCCATCATCTAGGCAGATGAATACTGGCACACATCGGGAACTAATTAATAAGCGGGAACCCATCTAATTGAACGAATCCTTCCTTTAAAGTTACTAAAATAAATGGGTGAAAGTTAAAAAATAAACTTGATGGCTGGTTATGCTGGAAAGGGGGCAGTTTTACTAATTCCAGCAGGTGAATTGACTAGTCAAGATCACCCAAACCCCTGATTTTTGACTGAATTTGCCTTTTTTTAAAAAACGCAGCCCTATTGCTGCCCAATATTTGGGGGCTATTTATAAAGCTCGATCAACTATAAATATTGGGCTTGCCTTTTTTTGGAAAAATAGTACCTTTATAGCAGTTCAGCTCAATAACATCCGCTCCTTACTAATTTTTCAAATGCTTAAAAATGGAAGCCAGCAGAAGGGGTTCCTCCACAGCTCGAAAAAATAATTTCCATCTAACAAAATCCTTTGCTATCAAATCCGAAACTAATTGCTATGATTCAAATGGAATCGGCATTCATTCATTGTGCTTCACTAAATTAAATTGCTATGCTACCAAATTCCCCTATCAATATTTTGATGGTTGAAGATAATAAAGAGGAGCAGTTTTTACTAACTGAATTATTAAACGCTTCGGGTATTGTAATAAAAAATATTTTCACTTGCGCCCGCATTCAAAACGCAGTGGATGCAATCAATGAATCGATTGATATTATTTTACTGGACCTTTCGCTCCCTGATAGCATGGGCATCCGCACTTATAAAACCCTCCGAAACTATTCAGGGGATATCCCTATAGTTATTTTATCAGGCATTTCAGATAAACAACTTGCACTGGAATCCATTCAGCTAGGTGCACAGGATTATCTAATAAAGGGCGACTTTGATGAAAAACTTTTAGCCAAAACAATCCTTTATAGTATTGAAAGAAAAAAAACAGCCTCCACATTAATGGAATCTGAAGAGCGGTATAGGTATTTGTTTAATAACAATCCAGCCAGCATTTTAATTTGGGATCCGACAAATTTTAATATTATTGAAGTAAATGATGCCTGTTGTAAAGAATACCAATATTCCAACAAAACTTTTTTAACCAAGTCGATTGTAGACCTTCAGACTCCTGAAGATGTAAAGCAGCTACTGGCAATGGATCAGCTAGCTAAAATAGATTTTTTATTACATAAAAATTCACGCCGCCAACAGGTCAACCAGGCGGGCGAGATTTTTTTTATGGATATTGCCTCACACAATATTGAATTTAAAGGAAGCTCATTGATACTTTCATTGGGAATAAATGTTACAGAAAATGTATTGCTAGAAAATACAATTACGGAGGCGAAAATTAAAAATCAAAAAGAAATTACCGAAGCCGTTTTTGAGGCCCAAGAAAAGGAAAAGCAAGCAATCGGCCGCGAACTACATGACAATGTTAACCAGCTACTGAGTAGCGCAAGATTATATTTAGGACTCGCTAGGGGAAAGGAAAACCTACCCAATCAATTCCTTGATCAATCCGAGGGCCTCGTTGCCGCTGCAATAGCTGAGATAAGATCACTCTCCCACTCGCTAATTCCACCTACATTGGCCATTTCAGAACTAAAAGATGCACTAGCATATATTGCCGATGACCTTACTGCTACCAGTGCAATAAAAGTTCATATTGATATTGCCTCATTCAAAGAAAATGCCAGCGCTGAAGAATTGAAATTGAGTATCTATCGAATTGTACAGGAACAGTTGAACAATATTCGAAAATATTCAAAGGCCTCGGAAGTTTGGCTCAAAGTGGCCAATAAAAAAGGAGGCGTTTTACTAAAAATAAAAGACAATGGAATAGGATTCGACACCACCCTCAAATCAAAAGGAGTGGGCTTGCTCAATATCAAAGCAAGAGCCGCATTATTCAATGGAGAAATGAAATTAATTTCTTTTCCTGGCAAGGGCTGCGAACTGATTGTACATTTTATGGAGCAGTAATTTTTCAACAGCTACTTATTTTACCCAGTTAGATTATTCGAAAATTTGATTGCTCAAATTTTTAAAAGCATCCATTCCGCCCATGTACTCGCAGGTGCGGGCACCGGCTTTATTTCCATTGGCCATTATTTTCGTCCAGTCCTGAGCCGATAAGGAAAGTATTTGATCCGACGAAAGGCAACTAAGTTGATATAAAACCGCGCCTACAAAAGCATCTCCTGCACCGGTGGTATCAATTGGTTTAACAGGTATACTTGGAATGATAACAGTAGTATTATTAAACCCCATCATGGTTCCCGCTTCTCCCAATGTAATGGCAAAGATGGCGGTAGTATTTTTCAGTAAAATATTTGCAGCTTTTTCTACGCTATCCGTTTCCGTAATAATCATTGCCTCCTCATCACTCACCTTAAAAAACTGACAGGCTTTTAAGTAAACCCAGGATTGTTCAATAAAAGAAGCTAGGTCATTTTTAAATAATAGCTGCCTATAGTTGGGGTCAAAACAAATGAAAATATTTTTCTGCTTGGCCTTTTGTAATAAATGTCGATAGGCTGCTTGTAAGGGGCCGGGCAAAAAAGCAGTGGCCGAACCAAAATGAACAATCGTAATTTCGGCTAGATCGATACGATCCACCTCCTCCACAGTTAACTGGCCATCTGCCCCTCTGTTAAAATAAAAATCCCTTTCGCCAGCTTCCATTAATGATACAAAAGCAAAACTGGTAAAATAATTACTATCCTGCAACATGTATTTGGTAGATACTCCAAACAACTGCATTTCATCCACCAATTGTTTGCCAAAAGGGTCGATGCCAACTTTGGCAGCCAATTCAACTCCACCCCCTAAGGCTGCAATAGCCGCTGCCACATTGGTAGGAGCACCCCCGGTTTTTTTTAAAAAATTATTTCCTTCGGAAAGCGTTTTGCCCTTATCGGTGCAGATCATATCAATCAATGCCTCGCCAATGCAAAGGGTTTTACCACTAGATTTGGAGGAAGTGTTTTTTTGCATACCCATATTTTATAAGTTACTATTTAAAATCATTCAGCCCTAAAGCTAAATGATTTGCACTGCAAGGCAATGGTATTTTATAACTTAGGATTAAAATGCTGAAGCGCTGTACCCTTCTTTACGATTCGGTAAGTGTACCCCAGGCTAATGGAATAATCCGCAAAAGCGGCATCTCCCTGCACATGAACCAGTTTTGAAGGATCCGTTACCCCCTTATTTTTCAATTCCTGGGAAGCAATGTCGGCTGCACTTTGTATCCGATTTCTAACAATATTATAAGGTATATATAAACTGATTCCATGCTGACCTGATCGATAACTAATGCCAGATTCAATCGCAATCACATAGCCAGGTCGACGATAGGCAACCTGACCTCCCAATGCATCATAAGCTGGAATACCTTCTCCCCTTGCTGCAAGGGATAGGGTGATTTTTTGAGCCTTGTCAACTGTGCTCATGAATCCGGCACGGGCAAAGTATTGATCCGGACTAGCATACAGATTGTATCCGGCCAAACCGGCTGCAGGTGCCGACTTAAAACTGCCATTCGATTCCCTTGGATTAAACAAATAGAAGCCATTCACAAAACCGTACACTGTTTTAAATAACTGTCTGAATCCTTGCGCCTCCAAAGAAAAACCGATTCCGCCATCACCCGGTTGAATGGCTTGGTCCATTACACCAATCCGAATGGTTCCATTTGCCACTGGAGCGGCATCTAAGGCATTGTGATTTCCGTTGTTTAATTTGATACCAAAACCCAACATCAAATTGCCTTTGTGCGCTTTCGCTGGATTAATTACCCAGTAGTTGGCGCTCATTCTGATATCTCCCAACCCTTTTGCAAATACACTGTACCGAAAAGTGTCCTTTACAGGTGCCGTTTGCCTCAGCACCTGCGACCGCTCATTATGAACCCAGGGCAGGGTCAGATTTAATTGCCACCTACTGGTTAAGCCGTAGGATAAATTAAGATCGAGCGAATGGGAATAAATATTGACTGCATTGCCATGATCAATGCCATCCAAACCCATACCCCCTCCTGTATTTTGTCGATGAGGCTGTTCGTCTGTGCCAACAAAATGGCGCCATGAATGAAAATAACGATAGTTGGCCCCCACCTGCCAATCGCCTTTGGTAATATTGTAGGCATCGGATGAACACATAGACATGCCGCCCATTTGGCGAACGGCAACACAACCCTGTGCATAAGAATGAAATTGAACAAATAAAACAATTGTAAGAATGAAAATAAACCTTTGCATAAATTTTGAATTTTGAATTACAATCTACTTTTTTAAAACAATGAATGATCCAAGAAGAAACCCCCTAAACACTAAACCCCTAAACCCTCTAAACAACTAAACCCAAACTACCGAAAAGCTTTATCCAACACCAATTTCCCCGCCACAAAATCGCCCACTTTTTTTCCATAGTCCGTACTTACCAAACAACTTGGATGAAAATGGATACCGCCGTAAAATCTGGCCAGGTTGTTTTCATTGGAAGCCTCCCTGAAGGAAGTAAACGATCGGTTAGGAATTCCAAATTCAAGTTCGCTGGTATCGGTATAATGGAAGTTTTCGCCATACATTTTGGTGAGTGCAGTGGCCGCTGCGGATGACACTGTACTATGACCACAGGTATATTCCGGAAAAGGAGGTGTTTGTAAATATGGCTTCCACTCCGGGTCGATGTATTGATTGATTACCGTTTCGGGCCTTACCATATTGCTCCTGAATTTTTCATCCCAGCAATGGATAAACGCATCAAACATACAAATGGAGGTAAGGGTATATGCAGCCACTGTTTTGGCAAAATCCGCCTTTGAATTCACCGAGGCAATTCCTACAATATTCATCCAGTGTCCGGGAGGAGAAAACTTTTTTGTGATAAACTGAACGTGCCCACTCACATGCAATTCATTGGGAAGATCATTCCAAAAAAGGGCAATATGCTTTTGCTCGTCTGTCAAATGATCGATTGCATTTTTAACATCCATTACCTGCTTATAATATGGTCCCTGCTGATCAATCATATTGAAAGGAATCGGAATGGGGGTTCTAAACTGAGCAGCACTGTCCATAACCAGGGTCCTGATTTCATTCCAATGCGGTTCAATGGCGCTTGCATACATCGGTGGTGTAGGCACCCAACGACCAGGCAAGTCAATGACGGTATATTTTTCAGCGCTTCTTGTCTGTAGGTAATTGTCTTTTTTACTCCAGGCCAAAATTGATTTTGCAATCGTATCGGAAAAAGCGATGGAATTATTCAACATCTCAGCAGGCATCCCTTTGTTTTTAGCGAGGGCTTTTAAACTGTCTACAAAATCCCTCATACTCCCTTCCGGAAAAGTAACTGCTTCCCCCACCTTACAAAAAGCCAACAAGGCCGAAAATTCAACATCCACTAGATGAGTAGTATCCAATGAAGGCATCGTAGTTAGGCCATGAATTTGTCCAGCTAAGGATTGATACTTTGTAGGGTAAGCCGCCGCGATACATTCATAAGCGGCAATATTGGCATAGGTATAATTTCGGGAAGCAACAATCGGGGTAAAATTATTGTACTTTACCACCTCATTTAATTCCTTTACGGTTTTGCAATAAGACATCGACTCCGGGAAATAGGTCCTGCTCACCGCTGTTCCTTGCTTACAGGAATTTGCAAATGCAATTACTGCCATCCATACCAACAGTCTTTTCATATTGTTTTTTTTCAAATCGTTTATTGGCAGCTGAATCTGTCGATTATTGTCAACCATTTTCTTACAAATCATACACTATCCAAAATGCAAGTAAGCTTCAATACACAAAGCATTACAGATAGATTTATAAGCTTGCAAGGTACAACTAAAATGGCAAAAATACACCCAGTTTTATAGCGTCAAAACCCGTTACAACAGTCATTTTTAAAATATCTGAAGAATTTTTATACATTTTTTTACTTTATGAAATATAAAAAAATGTATAGGATGTGAGCCAATCAAATAAATACCTGTGATTTTGCATATCTTCCCTAAAAATATACTTGCTCATGAATCAAAATAGACTTTTCCGTTATTCCATCGTTGCCGCATTAGCTGGTTTTATTTTTGGATTTGATACCGTGGTTATTTCAGGTGCCAACCAGCCTATCAAAGCATTGTGGCATACTTCCCCTTTATTTCACGGATTCTTTATCATGTCAATTGCATTATGGGGAACGGTGCTAGGTTCCATTTTTGGTGGCATCCCCACAGAAAAATATGGAAGAAAAAAAGTGTTGCTATGGATTGGAATTTTATTTACCGTTTCTGCATTTGGTTCTGGCTTAGCACAAGACCCATTCACCTTTTCGTTTTTCCGTTTTATGGGGGGAGTGGGTATTGGTATCTCCTCCGTGGTGGCACCTACTTATATCTCTGAAATTTCTACTCCCGCTACCAGGGGCAAGCTAGGCGCAATGTACCAGTTCAATATCGTTTTTGGAATACTGATGGCATTTTTATCCAACTATTTTTTACAGGGTGTTGGCGGCAGTAACGACTGGCGCTGGATGCTGGGCGCATTAGCTATCCCCTCAATTATTTACCTATGGATGGTAATGGGTGTACCCGAAAGTCCACGTTGGCTAATTACCAATAAAAATGATTTACCCAAGGCAAAGCAAATATTAGCGGAAATTGGTGTTGACAATCCCGAAGAAGCAGTGATGGCTATCATCAGCAGTAACCAACAAGATTCGTCGAAGCTCAGTGGCAACCAATTTTTTGCAACAAAAAATAATAAAATTATTTGGCTCGCTTTTTTTATTGCATTTTTTAACCAGTTATCTGGCATTAATTTTATTTTATATTACGCCCCCGAAATTCTTGCTAGAATTGGGTTGGGTGCAAAGGAGTCGCTGCTAAATTCTATTGCAATTGGTGGCACCAATTTAGTATTTACTTTTGCAGGACTTTACCTAATCGATAAACTAGGAAGAAAGACGCTTTTACTGATTGGATCCATCGGATATATCATTAGCCTTTCCATGGTAGCATATGCTTTTAAGACTCAAGGGAGTCCGGTATTTTTAATGACATTTTTATTGTTATTCATTGCATCGCATGCTATCGGGCAAGGTGCGGTAATATGGGTGTTTATTTCAGAAATTTTCCCCAACAAAATTCGGGCGATGGGGCAATCCTTTGGCGCCAGCATACATTGGGTTTTTGCTGCCATCATTACCCTTGTCACGCCCCTGTTTTTGGATGAAAATGACGGCCTGCTGAAAGATTCTCCCTGGATTATATTCGCTTTTCTTGCCTTCATGATGGCATTGCAACTGATTTGGGTGCTTACCAAAATGCCCGAAACAAAAGGCATTTCCTTGGAAGATTTGGAGAAAAAATTAACCAGTGATTAATTTATCTTACCAATACTGAACTGCCTGTTGAATTGACTGTTTTGCCGGTTACGGTATTGATGTAATGCAGGACCCATACATAGGTTCCCGGGTCCTGCCGTTTTCCATTGAACGTGCCATCCCATTTAATTTTCCAGTTGCGGGTTTCAAATACCTTTTGACCAGCCCTATTAAAAATCATCCATAACAGCTCTTTTGATTGGTAGGCATTGATTGGATAGAGGTAATCATTCAATCCATCCCCATTCGGTGAAAATGCCCCCGGGATTTCAATCAAACAGTTGCCCAGCACTCTTATTAAATTGGTAACGGTATCCGAACAACCAATGCTATTGGTTATGATCAATTGAACCGGTATATCTTGGGTTATATTGGAAGCGCCATAAAATTGCTGAACTGGCTGCTGTAAAGAACTCGTGTTGCCATTTCCAAAATTCCATAAGGAGGTAATAGTAAAACTGCTGGTGCTATTATTTATAAATAACGCCGGGTCGCCCGGGCATACAATGGAGGTCCCTTCAAAGGAAGCTTTTAATGCATTGTTTAAATCAATGTTTGCCGTGGCCGTATCGCTGCAGACTTCATTGCTTACCACCAGGGTGACATGCTTTTGACCCAATGCGGCATAACTTACTGTGGTGTCCTTTCGTGAACTGCTAATGCCATTGTCGAAAACCCAATGCCATTTATTTACCCCATTTTGGCCATCATGCGAATATAGGATGCTATCAGCGATGCATCCGTATTGAACAGTCGAATTAAATAATGCAGATACCGTATCTTTTGTAATAAAAAATAAAACCGCACCTGCCGTTGTTTCAATTCCACATTCATTGACGATGGTATTGCCATCTGCGCCGATTTTTAGCTGGATGCTAAAATTGCCGGCTCGCTGAATGGGGGCCGATAATTGTACGCTAATCCGTTTTGTTAATCCGCGCGTATCACAGCTGCCAAATGCCCCAATAACGCTAACCGGTAAAGAGCCGGTTACCAAAAAATCAGTTCCATCTGCCGCAATTGAATTACAGCGCAAGGGATCTCTGAAAACCAACTGTACAACATCTGCAGCACAAGCAACGCGGGACAAGCTGTCCATTGCTGTGGGTGAAGGCGGAAATACCGTTAGGGTCAATGTATCCGACAATGGAATAAAACGATTGCAGTTGTCCAATAAATTATCAATGGGCTTTGCCATGATTTTGTAATTGCCCGGTGGCAGCGGACTGCCCAATGTCAATTCAATAAAATCCGTAACCAAACTGTCGTTGCACGCAACCCCAACGGCACTGGTTATGGAAGCAATAGCAGGCAGTAAAACAAAATCGCTGCCATCATTATTCACAGTGCTGCATTTCATTTTTTTATTCAGCTGGATGGAAATTTTGGTGCCATTGCAAGATGCCAGGGAGGCTAACAGATGCGGATCAACCGGATCGGTAATGATGGCACTGCCGCCAGAAAACGTTAACCTATATCCGTTTTGCGAATCCCCTACAAAATGACTAATCAATAAAAGATATACATGCCCCTGAATAAGATTCGGCATACTACTGAATAATGGGACTTGATTTCCACTGCAATTGGCCAGACCGATACCTGCGGAACCGGCTCCGGTATTTCCGGTTTGTGTGCTCCAGTTGCAGGCAACAAATAAGCCGGGATCTGTATACACTGCTGCCGGATTGTAGGGAGTTACATCAAATAATTGCCAGTTATAGTCGTCCCCGGCATTTTCAGGTGAGATAGTGAACCCCAAGCTGCCGGCTGAAAAACAAGTGAATTTATACCAGTACGGATTGACATCTGCGGTACCTCCAGCACTGCAAGGACCTAAAATCGCTTTGCCTCCGCAGACAGGCGCGGTTTCCTGAACGATCGTATCCCCAGCGCAAACTGGCAATGCTCCCCCGGGATTTTGGCCCAAGCCGATGCAGGGGATTTGTGCATACCCATTTCTTGCAACAAGAACAAACAGCATCAAAATAATCAACTTGTTTATGTTCATAGAGGGCATTGACAGGTCAGAGAAGATGGCGGTTAATTTAATGGGCATCTTCTGATTTTAAGTTCAGCATCAAAACAATATCAACATTTCCAAAAAAAAGAAATCCAAATAGCCCTGCAATATGAATCAGGGTAGATACATAATTACATCAAAATAATCAGATGGTTCAAATTTAATTTCGAAAAATGGAATTGTCAATTGCAAGATAAATTTTCAATACTGTCGTTATTTTTAAAAATTCAACTATTTTATATACGTAGGTTCACTTAATTATGCAAGCTGCTTATACCCAAAACTTTTTCCAAAAAATCCAATCAACTAACCCCCATTTTAATTAGATTTACTTTTAGAAGTCGGGACTTACCATTTCTAAGGTGCAGCCGTAAAAAATTAATAACAAACATTGTTTACCAATATTTTACAGAACTAATATGATACAACATTCAGTACTATTTTCGATGAAGGAAAATATTGACGACCCTAGGTTAAAACAATTTTTAAACGCTGCTTTAGAACTTACCAAAATACCCGGCGTAATCAATTTTAAAAGCTGGAAACAGGTAAGTACAAAAAATGCTTTTCAATATGGATTGTCCATGGAGTTTACTACCCATGATCAGTACCAGCAATACAACCATCATCCCACCCATGTTGCATTTATAAATGAACAATGGATTCCCTGTGTAGCTGATTTTTTGGAAATAGATTATGAGCCAATAGCAGCAGACTTTTTTTAAGTACCTTTTTCCAAAGAAAAGCAATAATTGTGCATAAAAAGGCGCTATTGCTACAATCAAGGACAATAAATGATTTGATTTTGGTGAGCTAATTTGTTTTGTTTAACTTGAACTATTGAAACTAATTTGCTATATCTAAACAAAAAATTATTTGTATGAAAAAGGAATCAAAAAGCAAGCTTAAAAACCCAAGGCGCGATTTTATTCGCAATGCTGCTTTGACTGCAGCAGGTTTTTATATTGTACCACGCCATGTGTTGGGCCGAGGATTTACCGCTCCTAGCGACACGTTGTACATTGCCACCATTGGTGCAGGAGGAAAAGGATCCAGTGATTGTGCTGGTTTTATGAGAAGATGGGATGAGGAAAAAAAGGCATTTGTACCACAAGAGAAAGCAAAAATTGCTTTTCTCTGTGATGTAGACCAGCTTAAGGGTGCAGCTACTTTCAAAAGATATCCAGATGCTAAAGTGTACGAAGATTGGAGAGTGCTGATGGAAAAAGAAAACAAAAATTTTGATGCTGTTTCTGTATCTACACCCGATCATACCCATGCCATCGCTGCTTCTGCTGCCATCACATTAGGCAAACATATCTGGGTACAAAAACCAATGACCCATGATATTTACGAGGCACGTGTGCTAGCAAAACTTGCCCGCGAACATAAAGTGGTAAGCCAGATGGGCAACCAAGGCTCATCCAATGATGGGGTTCGCCAAATGAGAGAATGGTATGAGGCCGGTCTTATCGGCGATGTAACGGATGTGTATTGCTATACCAACCGCCCCGTTTGGCCACAAGGTGGTATGAAATGGCCTACTAAAACTGGTAAAGCTCCAAGCACATTTAACTGGGATCTTTGGCAGAGTTCTGCTAAGGCAAAGCCTTTCCCTTCTGGCCGCACAGGCGATCAGCGCAACGGTATGACACCGGGGCTTGCCTACGAAGATGATTTCCATTTGGCTCCACACGACTGGCGTGGCTGGTGGGATTACGGAACCGGTGTAATTGGTGATATGGGTGCCCATATCCTGGAAGCACCCATGACGGTTTTGAACCTTGGATATGTAAATGCAGTACAAACCAGTTTAGGCAATCCAAGTATGGGGCAAAAACAAGAAGAATTCCCAGACACCTGCCCTCCATCTAGCAATACCATCTTAACCTTCCCGAATCCTAAAAAAGGCAAGCATGGTAAAGCACTTCCTAATATTAGGATTCACTGGATGGACGGAGGATTAACGCCTCCAAGGCCTGAAGAAATGGACCCTACAGATACCATGGCAATCAGTGATGGTAGCGGAATGCTCTTTATCGGTACCAAGGGCAAAATGATTGCAGGCTGCTATTCTGCAGGAGCTAGACTTTTACCAGTTTCGCGCATGGAAGAAGAGTCTATCAAAAAGCTGGCGATTAAATATCCAAGGGTACCCGGAGGTGCTGAAGCGCACTATCAACAATGGGTAGAAGCTTGTTTGCAAGGATACGGAAAAGGGTTAACCAGTTCTAACTTTGATAAAGCAGCAATGGTAGTAGAAAATATGCTGGTAGCTAATTTGGCTATCCGCGGATATAATGTAGAAAGAACAGCGAGTGCAACCACCGTATCTGCTACAGCTGCGGCAGCACCAAACGCACCTACAGCAGCTGCTCCCGCTGCTCAACGTAATACCCCTGCAAGAAGAGTATTCCCTGCACGTAACATTACTTTATTATGGGATCATGATCAAATGAAGATCACGAACTGTGATGAGGTAAATCAATTCGTTAAACGCGAATACAGAGAAGGCTTCGGTCTTAGCGGTGTTTAATTATTAAACTTACATTCTCAAAGAGGCAACCTTTTAGGTTGCCTCTTTTTTTGAGTGATTGTCAAATTATTGATAACCTTACAATTCTTATTGCTTTTAGTAAAACTATATATACTTTGAATTCCATTTGGAATAGAGTCCTTTTACTTTTTTGCCTTGATGCAAAAAAGTAACAAAAAAAATCAAGCCTGCGAATAAAAAGGCTGAAATGTGATATATCAGCCTAAAATCAAGGAACTCGCCGGAAGAGTAAATTACTTTAAAGGTCGTGCTGGCTCAAACAGCCTTGATTTTTTAACGGCTGAAATATCACATTTCTAGCACTTTTTATTCAAGGGCGTTTAAACAACTATTATGTCGAAATAAAAAATAATTAAAAATTAAAACAAGCTTTACTTCAGTAGTTCGGCCTCGGAAAAAATGCGTTAAGAAAATTGATTGGATAGCGTTAAAGAATGAATTGATATGTAGTGCCCTTGAATAAAAGGTGCTAGAAATTTCAAATATAAGCCGTTAAAAAAATCAAGGCTGTCTGAGCCGGCATTGACCATAAAGAAAAATACTGTGGCGGCGAGTTCCTTGATTTTATCCGCCGCGGCGGATTGATTTTTTTTGTTTCTTTTTTGCATCAAGGCAAAAAAGAAAATAACTTCAAATAAATAAAAGAATTGAAAATTAAAGCACATAAAAAAGGGTTTGAATAAATTCAAACCCTTTTTATATAAATAACTCAAAAAAATTACAATAAACGAATCTTCACATTCCTCCATGAACTAGATCCAGGATGTTGCTGAAAAGCAATTTTACCAGCTGCCACCTTTCCCCAATCTGCATAGTTTTTACCCTTACCAAATTTGCTATTTGCAACCATTGCATTCCACTCAGGACTTAACATTTGTCCATCATAAGTAGTGATACCGTTGAATATCAAAGTTAGGTGACCATGGTTTTGAATAACAGTTGCTTTGTTCCACTCTCCAACAGGATTAGGTTTTGAAGTAGCTGCTCCTCCTGCTAAATCATATAACTGACCAGCAAGATGATTTTCTTTTTTATTATCAGAAGCGTCAATATTATCTAATACTTGCATTTCTGGACCTGTATCAGAAGCGGATCTGTATTTTCCTATTTCCTGAATATCAAAAATAAGGCCGCTGTTGCTACCCTTTGCCACTTTCCATTCTACAGAAAATTCAAAATTTTCAAAAGACTCATTTGTAGTAAGATCACCCCCTCTAGCTGCAGGCGTTGTTGCCCTAGATGAATCAAAAACAATCATCCCGTCTACTACCGTCCATTTTACACTTACGGTATCTCTGCCATAAGAATGCCATCCGGTAGTGGTCTTGCCATCAAAAAGCAATCTCCACCCCTTTCTTTTTTCTTTGGCAGTAAGGTGGTTGGGCTTTTGAGCCTGTGCAGCACCTGCAATGAATGCAGCTAGTGCAATTAAAAATAAAAATTTTTTCATCGATTAGTTAGTTTTAGGATTTAAAATTACATACTAATTTTTACTTATAAAAAAGCAATTGTGAAACAATGGAGGTTATTATTTCAGATTTGAGCTTTAGTAGTAAAGATTTTAGTAATACAATAGATTGATTGATCCTTTTTACAGTTGTATGGCTGGTGAAATGGGTAATTTTATACCTTCTAAAAAATAAATCCGATATTGTTTCGAGTTGTAAAACCATCCTGTTCAAAAACCAAGGGATTGATACAATAAAGAACAGTATTCAGTTTTTTAAAAAGTAAATTTTATGGAGAAATACGGAAAGTTCCTGCTCATCATCATGCCGGTTTTTATTATACTCATTGTGCTTGAAAAATTATATGGCCTATATGTCAAAAAGGAGCGAATGAATCATCTTGACACAGCCAGTAGCCTCACCTCTTCCATCACGATGATTACAAAAAATGTACTTGGACTCAGTTTCACCATTCTGAGTTATCAATGGATAGAAGAAAGGGTGGCATTGACCCATATTCAATCCACTTGGGCTACCTATCTAATTGCGTTTGTTGTACTTGATTTTTCCCACTATTGGATACATCGCATTGAGCATGCGAATAATTTTTTCTGGAACAGCCATATCGTTCATCACAGCAGTGAGGAATTTGATCTGGCCTGTGCTGTAAGGCAACCCATTTCCTCGTTTGTAAAAATATTTACTTTATTCATGTTGCCTGCAGCCCTGTTGGGCATTTCACCAATAGTAATAGCTACGGTTACTCCAATACAATTCTTTGCACAGTTTTGGTACCATACAAGGTATATCGGAAGGATGGGATTCCTGGAGCATTTGATTGTAACGCCTTCCCATCATAGGGTTCATCATGCTATCAATGAGGAATACCTGGATAAAAACTACTCACAAATTTTTATCATTTGGGATAAGCTTTTTGGAACTTTTCAGGAAGAGCAAAAAGCTATTCCGCCTGTATATGGTATCACCCGCCCGATGCGCACCTGGAATCCGATCAAGATCAATTTTGTTCATATGTGGTTGCTCATCAAAGATGCATGGCGTGCAAAGCGTTGGGTGGATAAAGTGCATGTGTGGACCAAACCAACTGGCTGGAGACCTGCAGAGGTAGATGAAAAATACCCTGTACTCAAGATCGAGGATGTGTATAATTTTGAAAAATATTCATTCAAAAGAACTCCGCTATTCCTTGTTTGGATTTGGGCCCAGATCGTAATCATCTTTTTAATAACTGCCTATCTGTTATCACATATTGCCGCTATAGGAATTCCAAATATATTTTTCTACGGTGGTTTCATTTTCATTTATGTATACGCACTGACAGATTTGATGGATGGCAATGCCTCCGCTTTTTTTTGGGAAATTTTAAAAGCATGCTATGGGATCACCCTCCTGTTTGTAATAGGTGATTGGTTTGGGCTTGAAGGAATCTATTCCCATTCCAATACAATTGTTATTGCCTATTTCATCCTTTCTATTTTGATGACGCTGTATTTAGGCAAGCAAAGTGAAAAACAGTTTGAGTTGCAACACTAGGATATTAAAAATCAGTGGCGAAAAACAGGTATAACATAACTTCTCATACAGGCTAATTGAATGATGCTGCTACCCTTGGTTTTCTAAAAATGTTGGGAGGTCCAGACAAATCGAACTTGTGTCTAATATTAGGAAACAGCTGTTCTTTTCAATCCATTTATTAGTATTGATAATCAATTGATTAGATTAAAATTGGGTAAGTAATTGTGTAGCAGAATGAAGTGTTGCTACACAGGGTACTACACTATTCCAGAGAAATAATCGAACGAAAATCTTTTTAAATAAAGTTTACTAATAGAAAACAATTAGTACATTTGTCTTGTGTTTAACATCATTACAAGAAGAACTTTGTTGGAATATTGTAAGAAATATCCTGTTGCAGCAACGGCTCTTTTTGAATGGTATCATGAACTAGTTTTAACTGGTTACAAGAATTTCAATGAGCTTAAATCGGACTATCCGAATGCTAGTCTTGTTGGTGATGATCGAGTGGTATTTAATATCATGGGTAATAAGTTCACGCTTGTGGTAAGAATCGTTTTTGAATTTAAATCGGTACAAATAAAGTGGTTTGGAACACATGCTGAATATGATAAGATTAATGTGGAAACTATTCTGTACAAAAAGAAATAACTATGGAACTCAAATTGATTAAGTCGAAGAAACAATATGATGCCTGTTTGGATTGGGTGGATGAAATGTTTAATAAAAAAGTAAAACCTAATACCCCAGATGGCAACAAAGTGGAGGTTGCACTTTTATTGATCAAACAATATGAAGATGCAAAATATCCAATTCCAATGCCAGATCCTATTGACGCCATTCGGGTTAGAATGGATGAGATAGGACTAAAGAATAAAGACCTTGTTGGCAAGTTTGGGAGTAAAGGATATGTATCTGCATTATTGAATAAGAAGAAACCCCTCACGCTTGAATTGGCAAAACTGTTTCATCAAGAGTTGAATATTCCAGCAGAAGTCTTGTTGTCTTAGACTGAAAACGAAGTTTTAATGGGTTCATTAAAGAAGCTCGAAGACAAGTATAAAATGACCTCAAAAAATGTCTAATTGAATGATGCTGCTACCCAGTGGGATATAAGTGATGGTAAATAATATAGTAAAAGCTAAAAAATATTTGACCGAAGGCCTAGATGAATTCAATGAGGGATAAATTTACCCCTTCAATAGCTTATACAAGCCCACTTCAGAGACTACCCCTAGTTTTGTAAAGATGCTTTTCTTAATGGTGGATACTGTATTCGGTTTAATAGCTAGCAGCTGGGCAATCGCATTGGTAGATTTTCCTTCAATGATATGAAAAGCCACTTCCCTTTCTCGAAGGCTTAATTTTTTAACTGGTATATAAGTATCAGTTTTCATGGATATAAAGCTAGGAAGATGAAAATTGCAATGGTTATTGGGAAATTGTTAATAAATATTTATTAATTAGTTTATAAACCGAAACGAGATTTAACCGCATTGAAATTGGTGGTGACATCAGTACTACTTAATACTGAATTATATACAGATACCGTAGCAATGGATCCTCTAAAGAATTCCGCTCCGCCACCCCAAGCATAGTCCCAACCAATGTTAAAATATCCTTGTCCAACTAAAGACCCTGCTACAATATTTTTAGTATCAATTAAATAATTATCAACGTAAGCTGCCATTGTGTTAGCAGTTTCATTAAACGCAATTGTAATTAAATGCCAAGTATTGTCCTGTATAGTAGAATGAGACCCTGAAAATGCAAAGTGATTTTCGTTGGGGTTAATAATTTGCGCCCTAATATCACTACCGGTGGATGTTAAAAGAAACCCGATACTACGATTTGATGGATTTCTAGTATTGATCATTTCAGCAAATGAGCCAGGAGACATTTTAGCCCAAGTGGATACTGAAAAAGACCCACTATTTGGAATGACAGATGACACGATTGAAACATAAGAGCTACTTCCATTGAAAGTAAAACTGCCATCTTGATAAACAGGTAAACTTCCTGACCCATTTGCCCGTAAAATTCCATGATTATTATTTCCACTTAAATCGTACCAAGTATTTCCATTGCCTGAATAACTAACATTATTACCAGCATTTAAATACAGAAGCAAACCATTAGTTACTTCTCCAGTAGTTATTGGAGGCGCCTGAAAAGGCGGAGGTGGCGGTACAACATAATTATTATTCCCTTTAAAAAAAGATTGCTGGGCACTAGAAATAAATGCAGTGGAGATGAATAATATGAACAGTATTTTTTTTTTCATATAAAATTTTAAAAAGCGTTAAAGATTATTAATAAGAACAGTAATTTTTTCATTATAAAAATTTTATAAAATAAAAGGGTTAGTCTCTAACACATCGAACAGATATCCCGAATTCCGAATTGCTACCTGATCTACTCAAACCGCTCATGGTATACTCCAGAAAGCTATATGCACAAGTTCCAGAACTCCACCACATACCGATTTTACCTAGTCTGCTGAAACTACTACCGGCACGGGTTCCACCTGGAAGTCCAGAAAAACCACTCTCATTAGTAGTCCCAGTATTGTTTAACCAAACGGAACCTGCGGTCTTCAATTTTTGATCTAGATTACCTGAATATGAATTTAATTTATCAATTAAAATTCCCCATTCAGCATTAGTAGGTATATGCCAGCCTGTAGGAGCTAATCCTCTGGAATCATTCACTGCATACCAATTATATAGTTTGCCATATATAGCCCCATTAGCCGGGTCATTATTGTAATAGCACCAAGCGCCTGTAGTTAAATTATTCCAAGCAGTTTCATCAGTTACTTGTGGTATGATATCGCCATTTCTATACGTTACCACATCTAAATTCAATGTAGTCCATTGCTGTGTGCCAATTACTATAGTAGGTAAAAACACTGCAGAGCTAGATGAACCTGATGAGGGTGTAGGAATATTTAAAGTAGTCCCAGATAAAGTGGCAGCACCTGTTCCAGTTGTAGTTAAAGTAATAGCTGCCTGATAGTCTGTGCCAGCAACTGCTGCTGTCATAGCGCCAGTTCCATTTCCTTTTGCCAATCCAGTTAAAGTGGTTGCTCCCGTTCCTCCATTGGCTACTGGCAATGTACCAGTTACGCTAGTTGCAAGGTTAGTTGTTGATGAAGAGGAAGCCGCAGTTCCATATCCTTGACCAATATTCCAATAACAGTTGGTGCCATCATAATAGAAGTTCAAAATATCGTTTGCACTGGCTGCTGAAGATAAAGCGATGGTAGTAGTAGAGGTAGATCCCAATACTTTATTTGGAGTGGTTGGTAATGTGATCGTTCTGTTTCCTATTCCATCTTGTGTTACTACTAAGGTTCCATAAGCACCTGCAGTTGGCGTACTAGTAAAACTTAACGTTCTATTTCCTCCTAATGTTACACTAGCGTTTAATCCTTGTGCCGGATTCCAATCAATGGTTGTGCCATCAGTTAAAGCTTGAGGTGTAGATGCAAATATAGGAGCTGTTGCTGTTCCTGTAAATGTTGGCGATGCTAAGGGCGCAGCACCCAAATTAGTTAACGCTGCAGTTGCTGTAGTTGCACCGGTACCACCATTTGCTACTGGCAAAATTCCTGTAACAGCGGATGCTAAATTAGTTGTGCTTGAATTTGCACTGGCTGCATCGCCGTATCCTTGACCAATATTCCAATAGCAATTGGTACCATCATAATAAAAATTCAAAATATCTTTTGAGTTGGCTGTAGTTGATAAAGCAACGGTACTCGTTGAGGTAGAACCTAACACTTTATTTGTAACAGTAGCAATAGTTGGCAAATCAATCGTTCTACTTCCTGTTCCGTCCTGGGTTAAAACAATTGTTCCATAAGATCCAACTGGAGGAGCCGCAGTAAAACTTAAGCTGCTATTTTGTGTTAAAATAATATCAGCATTTAATCCTTGTGTAGGATCCCAATCAATGGTGGATCCTGTGTAGCTTAATGTTTTAGGAGCGGATGCATACGTAGGCGCTGTAACACTGGTTGAACTCAATGCCCCCGTATTAATAGCGCTTGTAGTAACTGTTCCTGTAAAAGTAGGGGAAGCTAAATTTGCTTTTAAAGCAAGTGCAGTATTTACATCCGTTGTATTTGCCTTTGCGTTAATTCTATTAGACAAACTAGTAGTGTCAAATGTTTTAGCCGCTAACTGCACAGGGGTAACATAACCATTTGTACTATCTGCAATAGCTAGTTTACCTGCAATCGCATTAGTGATTGGTGTTTGATCAAATGTTTTAGCCGCTAACTGCGCAGGGGTAACATAACCGTTGGTGCTATCCGCAATATTTAATTTATTTCCCAAGGCAGTTGTCACATCCGCTGTATTCGATTTTAAATCCAATGCCGCTTGCGTTGCTGTACTAATAGGCTTTGCTCCATCACTAGTATTATTCACTAAATCTAAACCAACCTTCGATTTATTCAACGTTCCAATCATATCGCTCGTGATGGCACCATTCGCAATAGAAGTTGTATTACCCACACTCGTTACCACTCCGGTTAAATTGGCATTCGTTTTAACAGTAGCCGCATTACCTGCTGCGAAAGCATAGGGCACACTCACCAACTGTACAGTACCAATATCCAAATAACTATTATTAGAAGCCGGATCAAGTTCTACCTGTAAATACTTATCTCCCACCAACCAGTTTACACCAGCAATAGTACCTGAAGTACTAGTAGCGCCTGCGCTTCCAATCTGCACCGAAAACAAACCACCCAGATTAGTGGTAATCGGACGAATTTCAGAATACACTACCGTACCCGAAGGAGAAGAATTATGAATCGACAATCGAAGTTTCATCGATTGATTAGGCAATGGGTTGCCCACTGCGTTTCTTGCTACCCCTTGGTAGTTCAATAAATTAGGCGCCTGCGCAAAGCCGGAAAAACTCATTGCTAGGAGAGCTATGATTACAAGTACGTTGGTTTTTAAAAGCGATTTTAAATGCATGGTTTAGGGGAGTTTTATTATTGTGTGGTCTTTTAAATTCGGGTTTAGGCGAGTATTAATTTTGTTGGTTGTTTTAAATTCGGGTTTATTTGAGTATTATTATTGTAAGTTCTTTTTAATTCGGGTTTAGAGGTTTAGTTGAGTATTATTATTGATAGTTCTTTTTAATTCGGGTTTAGAGGTTTAGTTGAATATTATTATTGATAGTTCTTTTTAATTCGGGTTTAGAGGTTTAGGAGTTTAGATGTTAGGATAAACATTTATCAACTATCCACTATCCATTATCAATTATCATCTATCCATTATTTATTATTCATTTATCACTGAAGAACTTTCAGTTATCAGTTAACCAGTTATCAGTTATCCATTATTCAGTTATCCATTATTCAGTTATCCATTATTAATTAATTTTCAAAATTTTATACGCTCCTTTCTTAACCAGTCTTCCATTAACCGGGTGGGTTTGGCGGATATTTAAAAAGTAGGGACCTGCTGTGAGTCCGCTCAGATCCCATTTTTCTAAAACACCCATTCCGTTATATAAAATTTTAACCTCCTTTAATTTGGCTCCCTTTTCATCCAATAACTCAATTTGGTGATTGCCTTTGTTGGCATGAAGGATATTGATATTCAATTCATTTTTTACAGGGTTCGGGTATACAATAATTTCATTGGGCAAAAAAGAGGCTACCAGATTCGTTTCCGGCTGATTTTCTACGTTGTACTGTAATAGTCCGTTGGTGACCAGTAAATTACTATTGCCCATGGTGGTAATGGCGGCAGATTCGCCTACACTCCACTCAATACTATAATTGCCTGTAGTTACTTGATTGCCTGCAATATTGACTGTATAGGGATACGCAATTTGAGCAGTTGATATACCTCCACATACGATCGAAGCGAAAAAGAGAAGTGAAAATTGGGTAGGAAATATTTTACGTAGCTGCATTTTATTTCTTTGTCGTGATTGCATACAAAGTAAATGCGATGGAGATAATTCGACGTTAATCTATATTAACATTTTAGCAAAAAATGAAAATCTAAAAATAGTTTAATAGAATTGCAAATATTTATAATAGATAAAAAAAATTATAAAGACTATTCTTTATCAGAGCGGGTTGCGCCAAGGTATATTTATATTTTTTTATAAAATCTATAGCACTATCAAATATCATTAAAATGAGCTTATACATCTCGATAAAACGGCAACTCGTAATCTAATGCCATTTTGAATTCTTTATATTTTTGTCCCCCCGAATGATCGGGGGGACAATTAAATTGTCAAATAATTAAATTGTTAAAAAGACCTAATGGCGCGAACAGATAAAAGCCCTGTCGACTTCCCCTTTACTTGTAAACCACCGTAAAACTCTGCGAAGCATTATTAGAAGGGGTAGCCACTGATGATACTTTTATAGTAACAGTACACCAATGTTGCTGTGGAAGATTAATGAGTTGCAGATTATTAGCTGCCGCTGTACTAGTTACCGCTGCATTTTGGGCAATAGTAGCACTAGTGTTTTGGTCTAACAAGGTGGTTTCAATGCTGATGCCCCTTGTAGACGGCATGCTGGAACTGAGGGTAGCAGTTACTGCATACCCATTGGTCAATGAAATACTATTATTAGAAGCATTGATTGTAAATGCAATAGGCGTTTCAGATGAAGGCGGTGTTGGAGTAGTCCCACCACCATCCGAAGACTTAGAACAAGAAATAATTGAACCTATAACGATTGGCAATAAGAAGATTATTTTTTTCATACTCATATATTATTTGTTAATGATTACACTTTCTGTTTGATTATAATTATTTCCAGTGATCCTTATAAAATAATTACCAGAAGGCAGGTTCATAATTGGAATGGTAGTTAATTTTTCTTTGGTTTTTACCAATTGAATGGTTCTTCCGTCAATGGTAACTAACCGAATTTCTAAAGTGCTGCTAGGTGTCTCCCTGAATTTCACTCGCAACACAGGGGACGCTGCTGGATTAGGGAATATGGTGGCCAAATTACTGACACTAGTAGTCGCCGGATTGTTGAGGGCCGTAACGACTAGATTAAAGCTATCGCTTATGGTATTACAACCTTCTGCATTGGTAACTTGAATTTTATAAGAACCAATAGCAGTTGGTTTATAGCTGACAGTACTTGCACCAGATACAGAAGCACTATTTAGAAACCATTGGTAAGACGCGGCTGTGGAACTAGTCGACAAATTTGATCCATTCCAGCTGATTACAGGTTTAGCCAAAGATGGTTTCAAAGTCACTACAGTTGGTAGAGAACCTGTTTTACATCCTACTGAATTGGAAACCGAATCAGTGTAAGATCCTGTCTCTGAAGTAGTAAATGTAGCATTGGTTGCTCCTGTAATTATTACATTGTTCTTATACCATTGGTTTCCTGTAGTAGCATTACTACTCAGCGTAACTGAGCCTCCTAAACAAAATGCAGTAGCAGATGCAGGAGTGATGACTGGTACAGAAGGTATTGCAGGTTGCGGGGTAACAGTTACTACAGTTGCAGCACTTGCACATCCATTGTTATTCTTAGAAGTTACACTATAGGTACCTGCAATTACATCCGTGAATATTCCCGTAGTGTTGGAATAATTAGTGTCATCTATACTAAATGTTAAACTAGTGGTAGATGAACTCACCTTTATTGTTCCAGTACTAATAATACAACTTGGTTGTGCTGTAACACTAGCAGTTGGAGCTAATGGTGTTGGTGGTTGAGGTAAAACTGTTACAATAACAGCAGGGCTAACGATATTACTTGAACTTTTAGAAGTTACACTATAAGTTCCAGCTGCAACTCCGGTAAATACACCAGTAGTATTTGAATAATCAATTCCATCTATACTAAATGTCAAACCTGTTGTAGGTGAGCTGACCGTAATGGTACCAGTTGCTAAAGTACAAGTTGGTTGATCAGTAACACTTGCCGCCAAAGCTTCAATGTATATAAATCCAGTTGCAATTGTTGTACCTGAACCTGTTGTAACACTTATGCTACCGCTAGTTCCGTTTCCAACTACTGCTGTAATGCTAGTAGCGCTAACCACAGTAAAGGAAGTGGCTGCTGTTCCGCCAAAACTTACCGCCGAGGCACCTGTAAAATTAGTTCCTGTAATGGTGACTGTTTCACCAGCTCGTGCCGATGATGGAGTAAATGAACCAATGCTAGAGCCAGAAGCAAATGTAAAGTTGCTCGAAGAAATTGCTGTACCTCCAGGGGTAGTTATAGATATTACTCCTGTTGTTCCACTTGCTACAACAGCTGTAATGCTTGTTGCACTGACTACAGAAAAGGAAGTGGCTACTGTTCCGCCAAAACTTACTGCGGTGGCACCAGTAAAATTAGTTCCTGTAATGGTGACGGTAGCTCCACTTGCTGCCGATGATGGTGTAAATGAACTAATGCTAGGAGCAGGAATAAATGTAAAGCTGCTCGAAGAACTTGCTGTTCCGCCAGGGGTAGTTATAGATATTACTCCTGTTGTTCCACTTGCTACAACAGCTGTAATGCTTGTTGCACTAACTACAGTAAAGGAAGTAGCTGCTGTTCCGCCAAAACTTACTGATGTGGCGCCTGTAAAATCAGTTCCTGTGATGGTTACTGTTTCACCAGTTGCTGCCGATGTTGGCGTAAATGAAGCAATGCTAGGAGCAGGAATAAATGTAAAGCTGCTCGAAGAACTTGCTGTTCCGCCAGGGGTAGTTATAGATATTACTCCTGTTGTTCCGCTTGCTACAACAGCTGTAATGCTTGTTGCACTGACCACCGTAAAGGAAGTGGCTGCTGTTCCGCCAAAGCTTACTGCGGTGGCACCTGTAA
This sequence comes from Ferruginibacter sp., assembly GCA_044339235.1. Classification (GTDB taxonomy): domain Bacteria; phylum Bacteroidota; class Bacteroidia; order Chitinophagales; family Chitinophagaceae; genus Ferruginibacter. The sequence goes on along the minus strand of JBIIVV010000022.1, from coordinate 287 downwards.
AATTGGTTCCTGTAATGGTTACGGTAGCTCCACTTGCAGCCGATGATGGTGTAAATGAACTAATGCCAGGAGCAGGAATAAATGTAAAGCTGCTCGAAGAACTTGCTGTTCCGCCAGGGGTGGTTATAGATATTACTCCTGTTGTTCCACTTGCAACTACCGCTGTAATGCTTGTTGCACTGACCACAGTAAAGGAAGTAGCTGCTGTAACGCCAAAGCTTACTGCGGTGGCACCTGTAAAATTGGTTCCTGTAATGGTTACGGTAGCTCCACTTGCAGCCGATGAT
>JBIIVV010000021.1:0-25154 GCA_044339235.1 Ferruginibacter sp. | reverse complement strand
ATGGCTGATGCGAAATGTCTGATGTCTGATGTCTGATGTATGATGTCTGATGTATGATGTTGGATTTGAGATGCCAAATGTTAGATAAATAAATCAGACATCATAAAATCAGACATCATACATCAACAAATCAGATATCAACAAATCAGACATAAAACAAGGTCTCCGAAATTTATTGCTCCCCAAGAATTTCATGTCCCATTTTATCCCGCTTGGTGGTCAGGTATTTTTCATTGTGTTCATTGGGTTCGATTTCAATAGGCACCGTTTCTACCACTTCCAAGCCATATCCTAGAAGCCCCGCACGCTTGCGTGGATTATTGCTCATTAATTTCATCTTACTAATTCCGAGGTGACGGATAATTTGAGCCCCCACTCCGTAATCTCTTTCATCCATTCCAAATCCCAGTTCAAGATTGGCTTCCACCGTATCCATTCCTTGCTCCTGCAATTTGTATGCTTTCAATTTATTCAATAACCCAATTCCACGACCTTCCTGGTTCATATATAACACAAGCCCTTTTCCTGCAGCTTCCACCATTTTCAAGGCTCTGTGCAATTGGTCGCCACAATCACAGCGCAATGAACCCAAAATGTCGCCAGTCATACAACTGCTATGCACCCTTACTAATACTGGTTCGTCTTTTTGCCAATTTCCCTTTTTAATTGCAAGGTGTATTTCACCCGTATTAATTTGCTGAAAAGCAATTAGCTCAAAATTGCCATACTTGGTAGGCATATTCACCCGCTCCTCCTCCCGAATAAGGGTTTCCTTTGAAAGCCGATAAGCGATAAGATCTTTTATGCTGATCAGTTTTAAATCGAATTTTTTGGCAATTTCCATTAGCTGTGGAAGCCTTGCCATGGTTCCATCCTCATTCATTATTTCAACCAATACCCCTGCTGGATCAAAACCGGCCAATGCTGCCAAATCGATGGTAGCTTCCGTATGACCAGACCTTCTCAATACACCCCCTTTTTTCGCCCTAAGCGGAAAAATGTGGCCGGGACGACCCAGGTCTGCTGCTTTTGTAGCTGGATCTATCAGCGCCTGCACAGTTTTAGAGCGATCCTGGGCAGAAATTCCCGTGGTACAACCATTCCCTAGCAGATCAATACTAACCGTAAAAGGAGTTGCATGCAAAGAAGTATTGTCTGGTACCATTGCCGGAAGCTGAAGTGCATCACACCTTTCTTCTGAAAGAGGCGCACAGATAAGACCACGACCATGCGTACTCATAAAATTGATAATTTCGGGCGTAACGTTTTGAGCTGCCGTTATAAAATCCCCTTCATTCTCCCTGTCCTCGTCATCCACAACGATGACCAACTTCCCGTTTTTAATTGCTTCAATCGCCGATTCTATACTATCTAGCATCCTTTTTCAGTTTAAAGTGCAAAGTTAACAAGGTTTACGCTTTTTTGAACCGGTTAATTAGTTGTAAGAGTAGATTCTTTAGCATTAAAATAATTTCAAAGCAATAAACCAAGCGTTTCTTACTCTATTAGACCAGCATTTCAGCATTATACTTACAGTAACTGCAAAACACAGTGTACTGATAAGCGCCAATAATGTTCTAATAACAACTACCAGTAAACCCAATGCTGCTGTTGCTGACGATAAGCCAATACCAGCTCCAAAAAATGTCATTTTGATATAAGGTATACAGCCATAATCCTTAATAAGTATCTTTGGTAAAGATTAATCAATTAGCAGGGATGTAATTAATGGATACCTGCTACAATAAAATTTTCCACTCATTCATTATCCATTTTCAATAACTTAAACAATGGCTAATATATCTTTTAAAAGTTTTACGGTTGGCGTTGAGGAAGAGTACATGGTATTGGATCCAAGCACTAGGGAACTAAAAAGCCATGAGCAACGGATTGTTCTGGAAGGACATAAGATTAGCAAAGACAAGGTGAAGGCAGAAATGCACCAGGCTGTGGTGGAAGTGGGCACAGATATTTGTCAGGATGTGGATGAAGCCTTTATGGATGTATCCATGCTCCGCCAAACGATTAGTGGCATTGCCAACAACTTAGGCTACACAATTGGCGCTTCTGGCACCCATCCCTTCAGTCATTGGGAAAGCCAGCTGATTACTGACCATGAGCGATACAATGAAATGGTAAATGAATTTCAGGAAGCTGCCCGCAGCAACCTTATTTTTGGTCTCCATGTACATGTGGGAATGGAGAATAGGGAGATGGCCATTCATATTGCCAATTCGGCCCGCTATTTTTTACCCCATGTGTATGCCCTTAGCACCAACTCACCTTTTTGGGAAGGCAGGCATACCGGATACAAATCATTTCGCACCAAAGTATTTGACAAATTTCCCAGAACAGGCATACCAGATCATTTTGAAAATATACAGGCCTATGAAAACTATATTGCGCTTTTGGTGAAAACCAATTGTATTGATAACGCAAAAAAAATATGGTGGGATATTCGAGTGCACCCCACTTACAACACAGTGGAATTTCGAATTTGTGATATTCCACTCACCGTTCATGAAACCATTGCCATTACTGCTCTTTTTCAAGCTATCTGCGCAAAATTGTATAAGTTAAGAAGTCAAAACTTAAATTTTATGATGTACTCACGCGCACTATTAAACGAAAATAAGTGGCGTGCCAGCAGATATGGCATTGATGGCAATATGATTGACTTCGGAAAAGAAAAAGAGGTAAACACAAGAATATTGATTTATGAGTTACTCGATTTTGTGGATGATGTGATACCTCATTTAGGAAGTCGCCACGCAATCAATTACGTTCACAAAATATTGGAAAAAGGCACAGGTGCAGATCAACAATTGAAAGTGTATCAGGACACCAACAGCCTGGTGGATGTAGTTGATTTTATACAGAAAAAATTTCTGGATGGATTATAATTTCAATCAAAGCATTTCAACAATCAGTATTCGATATAATCGTTTAAGCAATTAAAACTTACGCCATGAAACCAATTCAAAAGCAAGGGCTACGAATTGCCGTTTTAGATTTATATAACGGAGTAGCTAACCAGGGCATGCGCTGTATCAGAGAAATCCTGGTACAATTGCGTAAAACCCAAGAGCCGGAAATTGTCTGGGATGAATTTAATGTTCGGCAAAAAAACGAATTGCCCGATTTAACCTACGATATTTTTATATCCAGCGGTGGCCCTGGAAGCCCCTTAGAAACTGAAGGCGCTGAATGGGAAACGGTCTATTTTAGATGGCTCCAGCAAATTGAGCAATGGAACAATGAAGAACAAAATACTCGGAAAAAATATATTTTCTTTATTTGTCATTCATTTCAATTGGCATGCAGGTATTACAAAATCGGTAATCTATGCAAAAGAAAAAGTACTGCATTTGGCATTTTTCCAGTCCACTTACTAAGCATTGGTAAAGACGAGCCCGTTTTTAAGCAAATGCAAGACCCTTTTTATGCAGTGGACAGCAGAGATTACCAAGTAATAGAACCGGACCAACAACAACTTCAAAGCATAGGAGCTAGCATTTTGGCGATAGAAAAAGAAAGGCCACAAGTTTTATTAGAAAGGGCCATCATGGCGGTACGCTTTAATGAGTTCATGATTGGTACCCAGTTTCACCCCGAAGCAGACGCGCATGGCATGAGCCTATATCTTCAAACAAATGAGAAAAAGAAAACGATCATTGAAAATTACGGATTAGAAAAATGGGAGCAAATGATTACCCACTTAAACGATCCAGATAAGATCTTATTCACCAATGCGCATATCCTACCCAACTTTTTACTGACTGCCATCCACCAACTAAGGTAGCAGATCAATGATGAAGGCCAAATTACTGATTGGAGCTTTTTTAATAAGCACAATGGGGAACAGTATATTTTATAATTGAAGATGCACTAGACAAAGACCCGATTTGGAATTATTATGATTAATTTTATTTGTACAAAACCTCCTTTAAATACCTATTTCAAATAATGCAAAAGGAATTAAGAAATACATTCAATGACCATTTTTCGGAAGAAAAATACCAGGCATACCTGAAGCAAATTGAAGCCTTATCTCCAGGAATGCTCGATTTTACCATTGCGGAAACACCTGTTTTTGTTCCAAAGGATTTTACCAATAAAATGCTGGCAACCTGTGAGCACATTATAGATACCATTTTGGACCCAGGCTTTAACTCAACTACAGAAAGGGCTATTCCGGATAACTTAATCATGGTGAACGAAAATAAATATCCCAATTTTATAGCATTTGATTTTGGTATCTGCGAAAATGAACAAGATGAAATAGAACCACAATTAATAGAAATGCAGGGATTCCCTTCTCTATTTGCATTTCAAGCCCTTCATGCATCCATCACTAAAACTTATGCCGCTGTCCCTGATACGCATAGCGCTTACCTAAATGGTTATACGCAGGAAACCTATTTCCAATTACTAAAGGAAATAGTAGTGGGGGATTTGGATCCTTCCAATGTGATCCTACTGGATATTTACCCCGAACATCAAAAAACAAAAATTGATTTTTATTGTACAGAAAAAATACTAGGCATTAAAACAGTTTGCCTAACACAACTGATTGGCGAAGGAAATCAGTTGTGTTATAATTTGGAAGGCAAGCAAACGGCGGTCAAAAGAATTTATAACCGCCTCATTATGGATGAACTATTTCAACAAAAAGACTTGGGAGAAATCATCAATATCTTCCATCCTTGGGAAGTGGAGTGGGTGACACACCCCAACTGGTTTTACCGAGTCAGTAAGTTTACCCTACCCTACCTGCACCATCCTAATATCCCCGCCACTTATTTCCTTCATGAGCTTACGAAGATACCTGCGGATCTGAACAATTATGTACTCAAACCGCTATTTTCATTTGCTGGAATGGGAGTGGTGATTGATGTAACCCTTGCAGATATTGAAAAAATAACCGATCCGGAAAACTGGATACTGCAAAAAAAAGTAAACTATGCCCCCATCATAAAGACACCCGAAGAGCCTGCGAAGGCTGAAATTCGTTTATTTTATTTTTGGAAACAAGGCTGGAGTAGGCCAACAGCAGTATTCAATTTAGCAAGACTGAGTAAGGGTAAAATGATTGGCACTCGGTACAATCAAAATAAAAAATGGGTAGGTGGCACAGTGGCCTATTTTGAGCAATAAAACACATAAAAGTAGAGTTGATGAAAATTATCGCTCCTTACTTTTTACCTGATTATTTATAAAAAAAATGAAGATGAAACTAGGTGTAAATAGATTCAATTATTTTATTGGTCAACTTCAGCCGATGCTGATCATAGCCGGCAAGGAAAAAAATCCTGCTTTATGGTTGTATCGAAATAATGCCCGCAGTCCATTGTTTATGCTGGAGGCCTTGTCAAAAATATATAGCAGCTTTCATAATAACAAAAAATTCGCCAAGATTGAATTGCATTTTAAATTAATGGAAGATACCCTTGGAGCAATTGATTATTATGATATGGCTGCAAAAGATCTGGCAAAAAATACTAAAATACCCGCAGTAATTTTCCAATATTTGCATGCCCAAACTAGAGAGAAAATTCAACAGCTCAATGAAATACTCATTGAACAAGATTGGCTTACCCCAGACAAGAACAGAATCAATAAAATTCAAAAAAAATTGATTCCTGTCAATTGGCAAAAAGAAGATATTGAAGTAAATGAAATAAATGGATTTTATGGGGAATCAATTTATCATATCGCATCGTTTATGCAGGGAATAAATTTTCAATTTTCCGATTTGGAGTCGGAGCTGCATGAAATACGCCGTAAACTGCGTTGGCTAAGTATTTATACACAGGCTTTAGGTGGAACCATACAAAGCCGAAAGCAAAAAAAGTCCCGGTTCATTTGAAAAAATATTGTACCCCTTCAATCACCAACGCTCCATTTAACAGAATGCCCAACCAGGGAAAGGCGAAATGGATCCTTTTATTGGACCAGGATTATTTTTACGCTCTGAGCTGGCTGATTGAAGAGCTGGGCAAATTAAAGGATAGCGGATTACATATCCTTGCTATTAAAGAAGCATTACAACAAACCAGTTCCATTACCGAAGCGGAGGCATATAAAAAAACATACCAACTGCTCGGAAAACAACACCCTACTATACCGATGATTCTTGAAAATGGAAGCAATATCTGTAAAACTTTTTTTACAGAGCAGAACCTAGAGCACTTAGTAAAGGGAATAGAAAAGATACAGTAAATAGCACAAAAAAGCCCCCATTTGCATGGAGGCTTTTAATTTATTATTAAGCACGCTGTTTTGCAGGCGCTTTTTTCTTAACCTTTTTTAAAGCAACTTCTATTGCCTTACTTAATTCTTCGTAAGTTACCTTTCCGGTAAAGCGTTCTCCGTTTACAAAAAAGGTAGGTACATCTTTAACGCCTCTGTTAATTCCTTCGCGCATATCGCCTTGAACCTGCCAACCATAAGTAGCATTCACCAGTTCATCCAAAAAACGTTTATTTTGAACACCTGCTTCCCTGCTATGCAATTTTAAACTGGTAGTACCAAGGTTACGACGATTAGCGAATAAAATATTGTGCATTTCCCAAAACTTTCCATCCTGAGCAGTAGCTACAGCCGCTTCACCTGCTTTTAAACTGCGTTGGTGAATATTAGTCATCGGAAAATGACGAAAATTGAATCTAACTTTTCCGTCATACTCTTCTAAAATTTTCTTCACCACTTCATTGGCTTTTGCACAAATTTCGCTTTCGTACTCTCCAAATTCTTCTAATGTAACAGGCGCATCGATATTTCCTACAAATACATCTCTTGGTTCAATAATCTCTACAACCTCTTTCTTAAATGCCATAATTAATTGTTTTTTAATGTTTATTCCAAAGGGGGGAGGCTACCTTGCCAAACTTATATCACTATAACAATTCTAAGCCAAAATAGTTCCACTAAATAATGATACCCTTTGAATATAAAAGACTTAGAAAGTTCGGAAGGTACCCTTTTTTGCTCTTTTTTCAATGCTTTGAAGAAAAATCGGTACCCATTTATTTTACAAATAGCTGATAATCAATATTTTATATTTTGTTTAAAATAATATTTTAGGAAGCCCTTAACGATTAGCGAACTGTTTTTTCCATTTTTCGCTCTGTAGTACTCTCATTTCTAAATACTACATTTCCATCAAATACATCCACTAATACGGGAATTGATTTGTCAATATCTCCAGCTAATATCCTTTTACTAAGCTGGTTGATAATTTCCTTTTGGATTAGCCTTTTCAGCGGCCTTGCGCCCATTTGAGGGTCGTAGCCGTTTTCTGAAAGAAAGTCTAGCACGTAATCACTGAATTGCAATTGGATGCCTGTTTGGGATACCAATTGTTTCAATCCCTGTAACTGAATATCTATAATTCCCTTGATCTCTTTTTTCATCAATGGCTGAAACATGATTACTTCATCTATCCGATTCAAAAATTCGGGGCGAATGGTTTGGCGCAGCAATACCATCACTTCAGCCTTGGTACTTTCTACCACTTCTTCTTTATTTTTTTCGGTCACCTTTTCAAAATTTTCCTGGATAATATGGCTCCCCATATTACTAGTCATGATGACGATGGTATTTTTAAAATTTACCACCCTTCCTTTATTATCGGTCAATCTTCCATCATCGAGCACTTGTAATAACACATTGAAAACATCGGGATGCGCTTTTTCAATTTCGTCTAACAATACTACACTGTATGGTTTGCGTCTTACTGCTTCTGTTAGTTGTCCGCCCTCATCATATCCAACATATCCAGGAGGCGCTCCTACCAATCGGCTTACAGAATGCTTCTCCTGGTATTCACTCATATCTATCCGGGTCATCATGGAATCATCATCAAACAAATAGGCAGCTAATGCTTTAGCGAGCTCTGTTTTACCTACACCCGTTGTGCCCAAAAATATAAAGGAACCGATGGGCTTCTTTGGATCCTGCAGACCGGCCCTGCTTCTTCTGATAGCATCGCTCACTGCTTCTATGGCTTCTTCCTGCCCCACTACCCTTTTGTGCAATTCATCTTCCAGTTGCAAAAGTTTTTCTCTTTCACTTTGCAACATTTTCATCACCGGTATACCGGTAGCTTTGGCTACGTTAGCTGCAATATCTTCGGCGTCTACTTCTTCTTTCAATAATCTTTTTTCACTTATATCATCGAGTAATTTGGTTTGATCTTCTATGATTTTTTCTTGGTGCTGCACTTTACCATATCTGATTTCGGCTACCTTTCCGTAATCACCTTCGCGCTCTGCTTTTTCTGCAGCGGCTTTCAAATTTTCAATTTCCGACTTGGCGCTCTGAATTTTTTCAACCACTTCTTTTTCCTGTTGCCATTTGGCTTTGAAAGTATCCCTTTGTACAGAAAGATTGGATATTTCGGTATTGAGTTCCTTTAATTTCGCTTCGTCATTTTCTCTTTTGATGGCTTCCCGCTCAATTTCCAATTGTCGAATCTGTCTTTCCAGCTTATCCAATTCCTCCGGCATGGAATTCATTTCTAGGCGAAGTTTTGCAGCACTTTCATCAATTAAGTCGATGGCTTTGTCGGGCAAAAAACGATCGGTAATATATCGGTGGGATAACTCTACTGCAGCAATGATGGCCTCGTCTTTGATTCTTACATGATGATAGGTTTCATAACGATCCTTTAATCCTCGAAGAATAGAAACTGCATCTTCCACACTTGGCTCATCAATGACTACTTTCTGAAAACGCCGCTCCAGTGCCTTGTCTTTTTCAAAAAATTTCTGGTATTCACTTAAGGTAGTTGCACCAATCGCTCTCAACTCGCCTCTTGCCAATGCTGGCTTCAAAATATTAGCAGCATCCATTGCACCATCTCCTCCACCCGCTCCTACGAGGGTATGTATTTCATCAATAAATAAAATAATTTCACCATCGCTGGTACTAACCTCTTTTACAACCGATTTCAATCGCTCCTCAAACTCCCCTTTGTATTTTGCCCCTGCAATCAGTTGGCCCATATCGAGCGCGAAAATAATTTTTGATTTTAGATTATCAGGAACATCTCCATTTACAATCCGCATTGCCAAGCCCTCAGCGATGGCTGTTTTACCCACACCAGGCTCCCCTACCAAAATAGGATTGTTTTTACTTCTACGCGACAAAATATGCAAGGTTCTTCTAATCTCCTCATCTCTTCCAATTACTGGATCCAGTTTGCCATTTCTCGCCATTTCAATCAAATTCTTTGCGTATTTGTTGAGTGCGTTAAACTGGGTTTCCTGTGTTTGAGAAGAAATGGTGGACCCCTTTCTCAAATCCTTAATTGCCGCTATCAAGCCCTTATCGGTAAGACCAGCATCTTTTAACAATTTGGCGCTGTTATCATTGCCTTGCAGAATGGCCAGTAACAAATATTCTACACTTACAAACTCATCTCCAAAAGTCTTTAAAGCCGAACCTGCTCTTAGAACCACACTGTTCATATCTCTACTTACAGACTGAGCCGGTTCGCCACTTTGAACGGTTGGCAGCTTCTTGATGCTCTCTTCAATTTTGCTCTGCACAAAGGCAACATTCACATTATTTTTCTTCAGCAAAAACTCGATGGGCGAATCATCATTCGTTAACAAAGCCTTCAACAAATGCTCGGTTTCAATGTTCGGGTTTTGATGATTGAACGCTTCCTGTTGAGCTTGGGAAATCGCTTCCTGCGCCTTAATAGTAAAATTATTTAAATTCATATACAATGATTTTTATATTTGTTAAAGTTGAATCTAAAGTACATAAGATCAATCTTAAAAACAATGCTGGTGGATGGATTAATGAAAATAGAAATACCTTTAATTTTCATTCACAAGACCGCAATTTTTTGTCCAAACTGAACTATAGGAAATTATGACATACAAAATCAACTTAACCTGCCGTAAATTCACTCTAGCAGCAGGTTTTATGCTACTCTGTCTTATTTCTAAAAGCCAAAATAACTTTACAGCAGTGCACAAATTGCCATCGGATAATCAAAAGCACCGGTTAAACGCTGAGGTGAGCTCAATGATCCAATTACTTTCCCTGAAATATTCGTTTAGAAATATTCAGTACTTAAAAAAGGCTAACCCCAAAAGCAGCTAATTCAATCATTATGAAAGAAAATATAAAAAAATCACTTGCTCCAAAAAAAATATTTTATCTCAGAATTTGGAACAACGCATTATTTGCAACCTTCATTATGGGCATCTGTCTATTGATTGGAGTACTTGGGTATAAGAATACCATCCCCCAGTTTGACTGGTACGATAGCCTATTAAATGCCTCCATGATTTTGAGTGGAATGGGTCCCATGATAGATGCAAACATTGTGCTTTCTAACAAGGCGAAGGTATTTGCCTCCTTGTATGCTTTGTTTAGCGGGGTTGCCTTTATCAGTACCATCGGTATTTTAATTGCCCCTTTGGCCCATCGATTTTTTCACCGACTACATTTGGAAGATCAGGACCAATGATTTCAATAGAAAAAAACACCCGAATCATCAAGGAGCTGGCCGCCCAATTTGGCTTTGATCATTGCGGTATTGCAAAAGCAGTTGTTTTGGATGAGGATGCCAGAAGACTGGAAAGCTGGCTGAAAAAGGGTATGCACGGCTCTATGCAATACATGGAAAATCATTTTGACATGCGTATTGATCCCTCTAAATTGGTACCGGGGGCAAAATCAGTCATTACTTTGTTGCTGAATTATTTTCCATCCCAACATCAAGACCCTGCTGCTCCAAAAATTGCCAGCTATGCATTTGGAAATGATTATCATGAAGTAATCAGGGAAAAGCTAACCCGTTTTTTGGCCGAGATAAAACAATCCATTGGCGAGGTGGCTGGAAGAGGATTTGTAGACAGTGCGCCGGTACTTGAAAGAAGCTGGGCCCAAAGAACCGGACTTGGCTGGATTGGAAAAAATGGAAATCTTATCAATAAACAAGGCGGCAGTTTTTTTTTCATCGCCACCCTCATCATTGACCTCGAGTTATATTACGATGACCCCTATGCCAAAGACTACTGTGGAAGCTGTACCAAATGTATTGACAGTTGCCCTACCGATGCGATACTGCCCAACAAAGTAGTGGACGGCAGCAAATGCATCTCCTATTTTACCATTGAACTAAAGGAAACCCTGATACCAGAAACGATGAAAGGCAAATTCGATAACTGGATGTTTGGCTGTGATGTTTGCCAGGATGTTTGCCCTTGGAACCGTTTTTCATCCCCTACCAGCGAGGTTAATTTCAACCCCATCCCTGCAATACTCAACTTTAGCACGAGTGATTGGGAGGAATTGACAGAAGAGAATTTTAAAATCATTTTCAAAAATTCCCCGCTCAAGAGAAGCAAGTTTGCAGGTATCAAAAGAAACCTTCATTTTATACATAATAGCCAGTAAAGCTTCCCTTCAAAGCAATATAGCCCAGGCTAAAATGCCTTTTTGTTAGACAGGCCGCCTTCTAAAAAACCCTTCAGTCCGTTTAAAGCCCCTTCATAACTTGCGCCGGTAAGCTGATCCAGGAATATGCCGTAAAATTTTTCCCAAGGATACCAATTCAACCGGGTGATTGTACGCCACTCTACCTGAACCGCCTGCTGCGACGGCAATGAATGAATAACAATTTCATTTTGCACATCATTTACTTCTTTATTCTGCAGTAAAAACTGAACGGAATTGCTGTCGGCCTTTTGCAACAATAGCAGAACCTCCTGCTGTCGATGAATGATCTGAAAACTTGCCCCGTTGGCTTCGCGAGAGAATGTTGCCGAATCAACCGTAAATATCGGGTGCCAATTTTTCCAGTTTTCAAAAGGAATTATTTGCTTGTATACCGCTGCCGCATCGATATTGTTAATTACCACCGCTCTTGATATCCTCACGCTGGAAGGAATCAATAAAGAAAACAAAGTGATAATCGAAAATAGACTGATCATCACTACCAAAACACCTTTTATTAAACGCATCATACTCTATTTATTCCCATTTAAAAACTTTGACCGCTACCGCATAAATAACGATTCCCCACAATATTAATATTCCTATTTCAATTTTTACATCCCACAAATTTAGACCCTCAAAAGCCACCGCCCGCATGGCGGTATTTAAATGCGTAAGGGGCAATGCCTTTGAAATGGGTTGCAGCCAGTTTGGAAAAGCATCCACCGAAAAGAATGTGCCGCCCAACAAAAACTGGGGCAAGGTGAGCAAGTTGGCAAAGGGCGGAATGCTGCTATCACTTTTAGCAAATCCACTCACAATAAAGCCCAAGCCCATAAACACTACCAGTCCGATAAAGCTCAGCACCAGCATTTCCAACAAGGTTATCAATCCATGAATTAATGTAAAACCAAAAAGTAATCTGCCCACCACAATGATCACCACTGCCGTAAGCATTTGAAATATCACCCTTGCTAACCCTTCGCCTAAAATAATATAAGTCCGGCTAATGGGCGTGGCGAAAAAACGTTTCAACACCAAGGTATTCCTCAAATTAAAAAACATAAATGCCACTCCGAAAACCCCGGCACTTAATAGAGAAAACCCCAGCTGTCCGGGTAAAACAAAATCAATGGTCTTATATTCCCTAATTACTTCTACATCTCTTGCAGCATCAAAGTCAGCCACTGCAAAGCTTGGTCTATTGACATATTGTTGGTTACTAATGGCATTGACGATACTGCTGATCACTGGCAAAAGCTGGGGCCATTTGTCATTGCTTGCACTTGTAGTGGAAAGCGTATACCTATATGCAGGGAGCGAAATGGAGTTTTTACTGATAGTTAAAACCCCTGCCAACTTGCCCTTTACCAGATTTTCCCGCAATTCTTGATCGCTGGCAAAATACATGATTTTAATATTACTGCTTTTCTTAATGGAGTCATACAAGGCATTGGTGGTGTCACAGTTTTTAGCCAGGGCGATCTTGTAAACCGGCACACCCGCATTTTTGCCAATAAAACCAAATACCAGGATGAAAATGAAAGGGAAAGCAAAGCTAAAGAGCACTGCCGAGGGACTCCTGAACTGTCCCCGCAAACTAGCTTTGGTGATGGCCAACATGGCCCTTAGCTGACTGTAATGATGCATTCAAGTGTAAATTAGAAAGGTAAAGCTATTGGTAAAAAAAGTGTAAAAAAAATTTGAAATCCGAGACAAGTGACGTAAATTTGTGGACAACTGACGGGATATGGAAAAGAAAGCAAAAAAGGCAATCACCAAGGCTCAAAAAGCGCCTGCATCAATGATGGAAGAGCCTGAGGTGCTGTACAACCGAACGGTACGGGTAATCAGCTCCGTAAAAGATTTCACTTACAATGAATTTAAAAAAATTGCTGAAAAAACACCCTTTACTCAGTCCGAATGGGCAGCGATGCTCCATGTTAGCGAACGCACTTTACAACGCTATGCAAAAAACAACAGCAGCTTTGCCCCCATCAATGCCGAAAGATTTGTCCAAATTATACAAGTAGTAAACCGGGCTAAAAAGGTTTTTGGCACCGTGGATTATTTTTACAACTGGATACATTCCAATCCTCCCATGTTGGAGGGTGATCTTTCTTTTTCCTCCCTTAGCTCCCAGGATGGCATTCAAAAAATATTGCTTCAAATTGGCCGAATAGAACATGGAATCCTTGCATGATAGTATACCGATTAACGAGTGGCCAATTTAGCAATGACCTTTCTGGCAACGGTGCCAAATTGTATGGTGGCAGGTGGAACTCATTTGGATTGCCGGCGCTCTATACAACAGAACATATTTCACTTGCCGTTTTGGAGATGTTGGTTCACATTAAAAATTTCCAAACTCCACTTAATTATTTTTTAATCACCCTTGAAATACCAGAGCAGGTTTCTTTAGTTATCATTGACTACAAGAAAATGAAAAAGAACTGGAAGGATGACCCTTCCTATTTACAATCGATAGGAGATGCATTTTTAAATTCGAAACAATCGCTGGTGTTAAAAGTCCCCTCCGCCATCGTTGAAGCTGAAAATAATTTTATTGTCAACCCTGCTCACCCAGATTTGGTGAAAATAAAAATTTTAAAATCTGAAAATTTCATATTCGACAAAAGACTTTACCTTAAAAATGAATAACACTTACCTTTTACTGGGCAGTAACATGGGCAATAGCCTTGTACTACTATCCACCGCTATTGAACAAATAGAAAAACAAATTGGAAAACGAATGCTCCAATCGGGATTGTACGCTACCGCAGCATGGGGAAACACCTCGCAGCCCGATTTTTTAAACCAAGTGATTGAAGTAGCCACCAGTCTAGATGCAACTGAAACCCTGCAACGTATACTCTCTATTGAAAAAAGCATGGGTAGAATTAGGACCGAAAAAAATGCGCCAAGGGTAATCGATATTGACATCCTGTTTTTTAACAACGAAATTATTACCCGTAGTGATTTAACAGTTCCGCACCCCGAAATTCAAAACCGACGTTTTGTTTTGACCCCTTTATATGAAATTGTCCCAGCAATGACACATCCTGTGCTTAATAAAACTATCCACCAGCTGTTACTTGACTGTCCCGATCAGCTAGCAGTAAAAAAAATGTAAGGCCGGAAAAGATATTTCGCTTAATTTGTGTGCCCCAACTTATGAAGTATAGTTTTGTCACAATTGAAGGAAATATTGGTGCAGGTAAAACCACCCTTGCTAATTTACTCAGCAAACATTTTAATGCTAGGCTGATTTTGGAAGAATTTGCAGACAATCCCTTTCTGCCCAAATTTTATGAAAATCAGCAACAATATGCTTTTCCACTGGAGTTGTTTTTTATGGCAGAGCGGTACAAACAACTCAAGGACCTGCTGCAAACAAAAGACATGTTTCAGCAAATCACCATCTCTGATTACCTCTTCACCAAATGCTTGTTATTTGCCAAAGTGAATTTACCGAATGAAGAATTCAGGTTATACCAGAAATTATTTGACATCATTAATCCCCAAATCGTACAACCCGAAATATTAATTTACCTCCATAGCCCAGTCAATAAACTACAGGAAAATATAAAAAGCAGAAGCCGTACATACGAACAAAGCATTGCCAACGACTATCTTTTTTCGCTACAGGAAACCTATACTAACTATATCAAACAACACAATATTAAAACCCTTTTTGTAGACAGTTCCAACGCTGATTTTGTAGGCAACGAAACCCATCTAAAAATCATCATCGATGCACTTGATAAAGAATATGAAGATGGACAACACTACATTACATTGCCCTAATTAATAAATTGTTACAGCCTGTTAAATGAAAGGATCTGGGAATTAGTTTTTAACTTCGTTGAACCACTAATAAAATTCTATTGAATAGTTCTCCTTTGGCCGTTTTAAAAATCCCTGAATTCAGAAATTTTATTTTGGGTCGATTTGTATTTATTATGGGGCTTCGCATGATGGGCACTTTGGTGGCCTGGTGGATGTATGAATTAACCGGCGACGCCTTTTACATCGGCATGATTGGACTTGCAGAGGCAATTCCTGCAGTTGGTCTTTCATTATATGCAGGCTATGTAATTGATAAAAGTGAAAAAAGAAAACTTCTTTTACGAACAGTCATCCTCTATGCTATTTGCGCCCTCATTTTACTAGGCGTTTCTACCAGCTGGTTTCATGCAGCATTTGGCAATAAATTGATCATTCTTTTTATCTACAGCACTATCTTCTTTACCGGAGCCATTCGTGCATTTTCAGGGCCTAGTTTTGGTGCCATCATTGCTTCGATGGTGCCTAGGGAATTGTTGATTTATGCATCACAACTGAGTTCCACCAGTTGGCTGGTAGCCAGCATCACCGGGCACGCTATGGCAGGTTTTTTAATCGTATGGCTCCAGGTTAGCGGTACCTTCATGGTCATTCTCTCACTGATTCTTATTGGACTATACAGCCTTTTTAAATTAAAGGAAAAACCACCGAGCCTAACGGTAGAGAAAAAAACACTGGAAGCAGTTGGCGAAGGATTGAAATATGTGTTTAAAACAAAAGAAGTGCTTGCCGCCCTCTCTTTAGATTTATTCGCAGTATTATTTGGGGGAGCAGTTGCCATGGTTCCAGTATATGCAAAAGATATCCTTCATGTAGGTCCTATTGGTTTTGGATGGCTGAATGCGGCTGCCGATATTGGCTCCATTAGTATGGTGATCGCCCTTACCATTTCACCTATGAAAAGAAGACAGGGAATAAAACTATTGATTGCAGTAGCAGGCTTTGGTGCTTGCATTATTGTTTTCGGTTTATCCAAATGGTATTGGCTGTCTTTTGTGGCATTAATGATCAGCGGACTGCTAGATGGCGTAAGTGTAGTGGTTCGCAGTAATATTATCCAACTAAAAACGCCCGATGAATTGCGTGGCCGTGTAATGAGCGTTAATTCCATGTTCATCAACTCCTCCAATGAAATCGGACAGTTTGAAAGTGGTGTGGCCGCCAAATTAATGGGAGTAATTCCTTCAGTGGTTTTTGGTGGCTGCATGACCCTATTGGTGGTAGTCGCTACCTGGATCAAAGCGCCGTCCCTGAAGAAGCTGGAGTATTAAAAGGGGGCCATCAATTCATATTTACTGAAATGCCCTAAGATTGCTTTGCCGCAGCCATTAATTTTTCAATGACATAATAAGTAATTGGACAAAACGTTGAGTTTTTCAAGGCCATTGGTTGCCTTTTCAATAAAAAATCCTCATCCGTATAAGGAAAACGTTCACAATCCGAAGGGCGCACATCATAAATGGTGCAATAATTATCTTCCCCTAAAAATGAACAAGGGGCGGCCCGCATAACATAATCGCCATCTGCGTCTACCCTAAGGTAATTATTGATTAGGTCCCCGTCTTTCATCTTAAGGAACTTGGCAATACGTTTAATATCGGGCGTCTTAAATCTCGGGGAATATCCTTTACAGCAATTGCCACATTTAAGGCAATCTATCTTTTCAAATGCTTCCTCATTCAAATCGGGCAATGCTTTTAAAACGGTATTTTTATCTGCACGATGAAGATAGTTTTTATACAATTTTTGCCGCTCCCCCGATTTTTTTTCCCAGGCCCTTAAAAGTTCATCGCTCATAATTGTAACAGTTTACAGCATTTTATCATCCAACAAAGGAGTTTATTCCCCATTTTTCCACAAGTGCAAAGTAACGAACATATTAGCACCAAATCTTGTTGTGTTCATGTAATTTTGTGGCCCTTACAATCCCAAAGGCTTAAAAGAAGAAGGAAAGGCGGCAGCCTTCCTTTTAAACTAACCAATTGTTCAAAAAAAGTCCTTTTGACCTGCTGGATTTTAACAATAAAAAAACACTATGAATCTTTTCGAAAAACAACAGAATGAATTCTCCGGCAGACATATCGGACCCAACCAGGCTGAAGCAGCTGCTATGTTATTGGAAATAGGGGTAAATTCATTGGAAGCGCTGATTAGTAAAACCATTCCCGATGGCATTCGGATTAAGTCCGACCTTGATATACCGCCCGCAATTAGCGAATTTGACTATTTAAATGAACTTAAAAAAGTAGCCGCAAAAAATAAGGTCTTTAGCAGTTTTATTGGCCAAGGCTATTATGATACCATCACGCCCAGCGTAATTCTCAGAAATGTTTTCGAAAATCCAGGTTGGTATACCGCCTACACTCCTTACCAGGCAGAAATTGCACAAGGCCGATTAGAAAGTCTGCTGAATTATCAGACCATGGTCAGTGATTTAACAGATTTGCCTATTGCAAATGCAAGTCTGCTCGATGAAGGTACTGCTGCTGCAGAAGCAATGGCCATGTTATTCAACCATAAAAATAAAAACCACGATCAAATTACCGCTCCAAGGTTTTTTGTGGATGAAAAAATATTTGCCCAAACAAAAGATGTGTTAATCACGCGGGCCGAGCCCATTGGCATTGAATTGGTATTTGGTGATTGTGCAAACCTAGTGCTAGATGAATTGTATTTTGGTGCAATTGTTCAATATCCCGATAGCAATGGAGCGGTAGTTGACTACCGTGCTTTTATTTCTGCTGCCCATGCAGTGAATGCTATGGTGATAATGGCTACCGATCTATTATCGCTCACCCTGTTAACCCCTCCAGGAGAATTGGGCGCCGATGTTGCCATTGGGTCTTCACAAAGACTTGGGGTTCCGATGGGATTTGGAGGTCCGCATGCCGCCTTTTTCGCCACCAAAGACGAGTTTAAACGTACCATACCAGGGCGCATCATCGGTGTAAGTATAGATGCCCAAGGAAACCGTTGTTTGCGGATGGCATTACAAACTAGGGAGCAGCATATTCGACGTGAAAAAGCTACTAGCAATATTTGTACTGCCCAAGCCTTGCTAAGCAATATGGCGGCGATGTACGTGATTTATCACGGTGCAGCGGGCATTACCAATATCGCTAAAAGGATTCACTTGCTCAGTAATCAATTGGCAAACGGACTTAGTGCCCTAGGTCTTCAACAATTGAATGGTAACTGGTTTGATACATTAAAAGTAACAGGTGCAAATGCATCCAAACTAAAAACAGTGGCCGAGCGCCATGAAATGAACTTTAACTACTTTCCAGACGGAGCAGTGGGTATCAGTTTAGATGAAACTACCAGTAGCATTGATGTAAATCGAATCTTAGAAGTATTTGCTGAAGCCCTCGGAAAAACTACATCCGCCATTTCAACCAATGAAACTGCAGCAGCTGAATTTCCGGCGGGACTAAAAAGAAGTAGTTCTTTTTTATTACATCCTGTTTTCAACTCGCACCATAGCGAAAGCCAAATGATGCGGTACATCAAATTTTTGGAAAACAAGGATCTAAGCCTCAACAGTTCCATGATTAGCCTAGGCAGTTGCACCATGAAGTTGAATGCCGCTTCGGAATTGATTCCAGTAAGCTGGCCGGAGTTTAGTAAACTGCATCCTTTTGCGCCTGCTAACCAAACCATTGGTTTTCAACAGGTGATAAAAGAATTGGAAAATTATTTAAGTGTTATCACAGGTTTTGCCGGCACTTCACTACAACCCAATAGTGGTGCTCAGGGAGAATATGCTGGCTTATTAACTATCCGAGCCTACCATGCCTCCAGAGGAGATCACCACCGCAATGTAGTGTTGATTCCAATTTCTGCCCATGGCACCAACCCAGCGAGTGCAGTAATGGCTGGAATGAAAGTAATTGTTACCAAATGTGATGAGGCTGGAAATATTGATGTAGCTGATCTGAAAGAAAAAGCGGCAGAACATAAAAATGAACTATCTGCCCTAATGGTTACTTACCCATCTACCCACGGCGTTTTTGAAGAAAGCATCAAAGAAATTTGTGATACCATACACCAATATGGCGGACAGGTATACATGGACGGTGCTAATATGAATGCCCAGGTTGGACTAACCAGTCCGGGTATGATTGGAGCAGATGTATGCCATTTGAATTTACACAAAACATTTGCTATCCCCCATGGCGGCGGCGGACCGGGTGTTGGACCAATTTGTGTAGCAAAACAACTGGTTCCTTTTTTGCCTGGCCACGTTAACTTAGAGCAGTCGACTAACCGCACACATGCAGTGAGTGCAGCCCCCTATGGTAGTGCGAGTATTTTATTGATTAGTTATGCTTACATCAAAATGCTGGGTGCAAAAGGTATTCGCAATGCAACCGAATATGCTATTCTGAATGCCAATTATATGAAAGCAAGATTAGAGAAATATTATAAAATTCTCTACACAGGTAAAAATGGCACTGCCGCACACGAATTTATTGTTGACCTACGACCTTTTAAAATCAGTGCAGGCGTAGAGGCAGAGGATGTAGCCAAGCGATTGATGGACTATGGCTTCCATGCACCTACCCTTTCATTTCCTGTGGCCGGCACATTGATGATTGAGCCTACAGAAAGTGAAGACAAGGATGAGCTAGATCGTTTTTGTGATGCGCTGATTGGTATTTTTAAAGAAATAAAAGCAATTGAAGAAGGTGCTGTTGATAAAAAAGAAAATGTTTTAAAAAATGCACCTCATACCCAGCAAGTGATTTGCGCTGATGAATGGACAAAACCCTACACTCGTCAACAAGCCGCATTTCCTTTACCGTATGTAACTGGAAATAAATTTTGGCCTAGTGTGAGCAGGGTAAACAACACTTTTGGTGATCGTAATCTTATCTGTACCTGTGAACCTATAGAAAGCTATATGGAATCGGCTAATAGTTGATTGGATTGGCAGAAATAGCGAGATGCGTTTGCTGGGGACATTGACCGCAGTACAAAATTGTTGTGCCATTAACCAGTTGAAATTCACCTTCATTGCAGGGTCATAATTAATTATTCATTTCATCATGCAGAACAAACAATTTCTTTTATACGGGGCAAATGGTTACACCGGCGTGTTAATTGCAAAACTTGCTGCAACCTATGGTCTTCAACCAATACTTGCCGGCCGAAATGAAGAAGCGATCCGATCTTTGGCCACGGAATTTCAATTGCCCTACAAAATAGTAGACCTAGCAGATACCAAAGCTTTGCATACCATTTTATCTGAGTGCTCAGTGGTGCTTCATGCAGCGGGACCCTTTCAGATAACAGCAAGACCGATGATTGAAGCCTGTATTGCAACCCACACACATTATTTGGACATTACCGGCGAAATTCCCGTATTTGAAATGGCCAAACAATTCAATGAAGCAGCCATTCAAGCAAAAATCATGCTGATGCCCGGAGTTGGATTTGATGTGGTGCCTACCGATTGTATGGCACTGTTTCTTTCAAAAAAATTACCAGATGCCCATTTACTTCAACTGGCTTTTGCATCCATAGGTGGCGGCTTATCGCACGGAACCGCCACTACCATGGTGATGGGATTAGGAGAAGGCGGGGCTGTTAGGGAAAATGGGGAAATCAAATCAACACCACTTGGGCATAAGGGCATGTGGGTCAATTTTTCTGTACTACCTACTGCGACTAAAAAATTATTTACCATGACTATTCCATGGGGAGATATTTCTACTGCCCATTTTACAACTGGTATCCCCAATATTGAAACCTATACTGGTATTGCTCCGAAAATATTCAAATTGCTACGCTGGCAAAAGACCTTTAATTGGTTACTGAAAACATCCCTAGTACGTAAATATGCACTCAAAAAAATCAATGCAAAGCCAGCCGGACCTTCTGATGAGGCAAGAGCAACTGGCAGCAGTATGGTTTGGGGCAAGGTGCACAATAAACAGGGCAAAACAATACAGGCTACTATGAGCGTAAAGGATGGTTATAGCTTAACCGCACATAGCAGTTTACTCATTGTACAAAAAGTATTGGCTGGAGATGTAAAGTTTGGATTTCAAACCCCTGCAGCGGTTTATGGTGAAGATTTGATTTTGGAAGTACCTGATACAAAAAGAACCCCAGCTGTTGAGAGCTAGGGTTCAATTGGAAATATTTGAAAACCGTTCGGTTGGTTAGATCAATAGTATAGCACTGTACAGTGCACAATAGCAAAAACTACAACTGAGCAGCAGCTTGCTTGGGAAGGGAAATCCGGTTAAATTCGGCTCCGCTGAATATTTTAGCCAGCTTATTGTCTTGTGAAATTTTCCATTCGCTAATATTGGTTTCGGATACAATGCGCCAGAAATTTTTAGATTTTAAATCCTCATAATCAGCAGATTGCACAAAAATACCTAGTATAGTATTTCTCTTTTTAAACTCAATTTTCACTGCATTTTTCGCAAGGTGCCCACCTTCAATAAATTTGGCAATAGCTTCGTTGATCATGGAATTTTTTTTGCAAATATACGCTATTAATGCCTTACTCATTGAAGTTTCTCAATCTTTGATGGTTACTGGGCAATCTGCTATTGGTTTTCAGCGGATTGGGCAGCCAAATGAGCAAGTCCAAAAGCAGGTATTTTTCCTTTAACCCCTCCAAAATAATGCAGGATTTTCTTCAAATCTGCTTCCTCATTATCGGTTGTATAAAAGGGCGCTTCAAATCGGAATTCCTTGTGTTCAAAATCCATCGCCATTAATACGATGGGAACATTCGCCTGGCGAGCAATATGATAAAAGCCAGTCCGCAAGCGGTCTACTTTTTTCCTAGTCCCTTCAGGAGAAAGTGCAATGGCAAACGATTCATTGTCGTTAAACATTTGGACTATCTGGTCAACAAAATTATTGCTGCTAAAGCGGTCTACCGGTACACCGCCCAACTTCCGAAAAATAAAGCCAAAAGGCGGTTTAAATAATTCTTGTTTTCCAATAAACTTTATATAATTTAGTTTCAATACATGTCGGAAAGCAAACCCCATTACCACATCCCAGCTGCTGGTATGCGGTGCAGCCACCATTACAAATTTTTTCAAATCAGGCGAAATTCCATTCACCGCTTTCCATCCGGTTAGTTGGAGGAATAATTTTAACAATAAATGTAGCAATCGATTTAATTTTTGTTTACTGCAACTTACGTTTTACTATTTATAATTCAATAAAAGATACCACAATTATAGTTTTACTGGTATGTGCAGTTCCGTTTGTTTTCCGGTGAGTCACCCCGAGGGATGACTCACCGGAAAACACCCAAAAAAATCAAAGGATATTCAATATTAATTTAGATCTTGTAATAGCTTATTTTTGAATCTGATTAATATACCCTACAATGAATTTATCTGTTTTCCTCTCTCACCAATGGCTCAATTTTTGGCGCTCGCGCAATGCCAACAAAAGCCTCGTAATTCAAATCATTCTAGGTTTTTTTTATTTATTGATTTTCATTGAAATTGCTGCCCTTGGCATTGCCCTACCTTTTATATTAAAGGAAAAGCTGCCTGCCACTAACCCCATTTCAATTTATACCTCCTACCTTATTTATTATTTCCTCATTGGGTTGCTTGCCCGATTTCAGTTTCAGGAATTGCCTTCGCTTAGTATTCAGCCTTATTTAACTAAAAATATTCAGCGCAAATACATGCTTCGGTTTCTGAATGTCCGTTCCTTGATACATTTTATTAATTTTTTACCCATTTTTGCTTTCATTCCCTTTACCCTAGTGGTGGTATTGCCTGTATATGGAGCCATGGCTGCCATTTGTTTTTGTATTGCACTTTTTGCTTTGGTGCTCAATAATCATTTTTTAAATATGTACATCAAGCGCAAAACAGTCAACAATGCTTGGTTCTTTTTTGCTGTACTCGTTTTTATAGCTGCTTTGAAGGGGCTTGATTACCTGAAACTATTGTCATTTGAAAAGGCATCTTCCAGCCTCTTCCTCTCCATATTACATTACCCGCTACTTTGCCTTATCCCGGTGGCATTAGCACTCTTTGTATTTACTGTAAACAACCGATATTTAAAAAGCCATTTGTATATTGAAGAACTAGTGACTGAAAAGAAAAGCAAGGGAGGCAACAACTTTGCCTTTTTGGATAGACTAGGCGATATTGGAGAGATGATCGCACTAGACCTCAAACTTATATTCAGAAACAAACGGCCCAAATCATTGGTCATCTTGTCGGCAGTATTATTATTGTATGGCTTTATGTTTTATCCTAAGTACATAGCAACGGATAATTATGCAATGCTGTTCTTTTTCGCATTAATGATTATAGGTATTTTTATTGCCAATTATGGCCAATTTTTATTTTCTTGGCAAAGCAGTCATTTTGATGGAATGATGACTTACAATACCAATATGCAACAATACATTAAGGCCAAATTTTCCCTATTTTTAACAGTTTGCACCCTTCAGTTTTTGATAGCCAGTTTTTATGGATTACTGAGTTGGCGTATAGTCCCTATACAGTTGGCTGCGTATTTATATAGTGTAGGGGTAAATTCCTTTGTAACCATTTATGTATCTACCTATAATTACAAATATATTGACCTGAGAAAATCTGCCAGCATGAATTTTCAGGGAATTGGGGTAATGCAATGGCTACAGTCGCTGGTCATCACCTTTGGTCCGGCACTCTTGTTTTTTTTACTTAACCGATTTGCAGGTTTCTGGTATGCTGTCATATTAGTCAGCCTTCCCGGCATTATTGGACTAGTTTTCCACGAAGCAATCATCAATTGGTTGGTGAAACAATTCAACTTTCGTAAACACAAAATATTAGCGGGATTTAGAGAACGCTAGCAAAATATTTTTTTTACTATAATCAGCAACCCTTATTCAAATGATACAAATTACTAATTTAAGAAAAAGCTACCAAGGCGTAGATGCAGTAAAAATTGACCAGCTGGAATTCAATCCAGGAGAAGTGATTGGCTTGGTTGGAAATAATGGGGCAGGTAAAACAACTTTTTTCCGCTTATTGCTCGACCTTATCAGGCGCAATGAAGGAGAGGTCTTATCAAAAGGCAATTCCATTACCGAAACAGAAGATTGGAAATCCTACACTGCTGCCTATATTGATGAAGGATTTTTAATAGATTATTTGACCCCAGAAGAATTTTTCTACTTTGTGGGTAACCTCAATCACTTATCAAAAGCAGCGGTGGATGATTTTTTAGCAAACTACCTCGTTTTTTTTGATGGGGCGATTTTGAATAAAGGCAAGTATATCCGAGATTTTTCAAAAGGCAACCAATTTAAAATTGGCATTATAGCAGCTTTATTAGGCAATCCTGAGCTGCTAATACTTGATGAACCCTTTGCCAACCTAGACCCCTCCACGCAATTAAGATTGGTCGACATGATCAAATCGATGGCTTCTGACCATAGAATGTGCATCATCGTTTCTAGTCACGATATCAACCATGTGTCAGAAGTAAGCAGCCGGATTTTACTCATGGAAAAGGGGGCTATTATCAAAGATATTGCCGGAGGTGAAACGGCCTACGCAGAAATGGTAGACTATTTTAAGATCCGGTAACCATTTTGTTCAATAAAAACAGGTTAAAAAGAGGCTTTTATATAACCTTTTTGCCTTTTTTACAAAAAGCCAAAATAGACATGGGGCAAATGAATTTCGGAAGAAAAATAAATATTTGGTTCTTTTTTAAAATAATCCATATATTTGTCCCTTAAATTAATACAATACAATTTTAAAATGGACAAAACACTAGGCACCGTTAAGTTTTTCAATTCTGAAAAAGGATTCGGATTTATCAAGCATGATGATTCAAACAAAGAAACTTTCGTA
>JBIIVV010000020.1:0-25162 GCA_044339235.1 Ferruginibacter sp. | reverse complement strand
ATTTTAAGCATTTCCATTTTTGAAAGAATGCCCATAAATCAACTGTTTAAGCAAACTCAATTACAATATTTCAAAGAACAAAAAGATAATCAATTGAATATCTTTGATTTATAACGCAACGCTTGTGTTGTATTTTAAGAATTGAAAGTATTGGGATTTTTTTATTTTTTTGGAGCAGTCGCAGCATTTATTGCCCCAGTTATATCCATATATTCATCGACATTAGTTATTTTATGATCTTTATTAAATTGATATACACCATAAAATTTGTGTTCAATTTTAGCTCCATTGGCGATAGCATCATCTGTCATTCTTACATAAGCTCTCACACCTCCATCTGGTTTAAAAGTAAGCTCATCTACCCCAGGTAAAAGTTTAATGTCATTGGCTTTTATATTGGTAAATATTTTGTGTAAACCAGTAAGCCTTTGCGTATATTCTGCTTTACCAACTATAGCTTCCCCACCATATGCCGCGCCATTTATTTTAGCTGTATCTGACATATTGTCTTTGAAAGTAATGGTGTCGTTTTTAGTAAATGCCTCAAAACCAGCTAATATAATTTTTGAATTTTCTTTAAAATCAGCCATGGCTGCATCATCTGCACTGGATGTAGTTTCGTTTTGTTTTTGAGTGCAGGCAAATAATGATACTGTTGTAATTAGTAATAATGCGATTTTTTTCATAATAGTTGATTTAGAAATAGAGTGTAGTCCATTTTAATGATTAAATAAGAGTCTAAGAAATAATAGTGATTGCAGTTTTATTTTTAAAATTCATGAAATAACTGAGCCCCTATTGCTAGAGGTCTCAGTTATTTTTTCAAACTTAAAGTTTACTAGTTATTTTTTTGTAGCTGCAGCTATTTCTTTATTTAAAGGTGTAGGATCATAAATCATTTTAAAACTTACAATTTTATCACCGCTCCAGTGATATGCCTGATGAACTGGAACTGTAGTTGCTTCTTTAGTGAATTTTCCAGTCCCTGACCAATATGTCCAAACAAGGGTAACTTCTCTGCCATCACTAAATACTAATGTTTTAATATTATCAACAGTCATATGTATATTAGAGTATAATGCATGATGATTACTTGAAAGACTGAAAGCGAATTCTTTACCACCTTGGGTCTCTTTTGTTTTTCCATTCTCTTGATTATTTGCAACATGCTGAAATACTTTAACAGTATCAGAATAGTAAGCTCTAACAAGCGGATAATTAATAGCAGTATCACCTGTTAGATATCCCTCAATTAACTCTTTTATAATGGCAGATTTTTTATCAAGGGAAGTAAATGTTCCTGATTCTTTATCTACAGATGTTTCAGCTTTTTTTGTTTCTTGGTTTGTACAAGCAACTAATGATGCTGAAACAAGAATACATAATAATAGTTTTTTCATGTTTGTTATTTTTATAGTAGTATTTACTTACTGGTTAATCTTTTATTTAAAGTCATCATAAATCTATCTGTTCTAGTCCAAGAATTAGCAAAAATTAAAGCGTCTTTATCCCAAGAACCTATACCATATATTTCTTCCCAAGCAGTAACAAAATCTGAATCTTTTGTATCATCTAAATCTTTCCATCCATTAGGCAAATATCTAACCAGATAATATCTAGTTTCCCCCGTAAATGTTGACCAAATTCCTATTTTTCTTCCTAATTTATTCCAAACTTTTGGCATTTTTTTCAAAACATCAGCAAACCCTTTGGAACCACCATTTTTAACCGTCCATTCTGTGTTCACAAATTTTTCTGACTTTTCATCTACTCCGAGGTTGGACATTTCAGGTCTATAGACTAAAATATCATTGGTTGTACTTTCAACATGGGGTGCAACAGTTAAGTTCCAATTATCACTCCATCTTATATTATCTATAGTAGCAGGTGTCACAACATCCCTATCAGTAAAACTTTTACCCGCATTATTCATAAACAAATATTCTCCGTTGTGTTTCCCTCCGGAAATATTGTATCCGTATACTTGAGGTTTACCATCTTTTACCGGAAAAAATTTAGTTATAAATATTTCGGAAGCATCAACAAAAGAGGGAGCGTGCCCCATTTTAATTTTCCAAAAACCGGCATTCACGGTACTAGTTTTTTTTTGAGCGAATGGCGCAAAGCTTATCAAAGTCAATGCGACCAAAATTAATTGTTTTTTCATATAGATATGATTTGGATGAAGCAGTAAGATATGATATTGCTTTTACAAATAAATTAATATTTTAAAGTAATTTATGGTGTATTATCAAATTGATTGCCCATCATCAGCATAAAGTGGACAAAAACTAACTTAATTGACCAGCGAGTTTATACTATTAACTCTTTCAATTTAATTGCCAACCATCTGTATTATAGAGAGTTAGACTATTTCATTGAATCTATCTACAACGTAGCTGCTATTTTAGATTACTTATACTACTATCCATGTTTGGTGACCTTATACAGCATTTTGTATTGCTTTTGAAAAATTAGACAGAATAAAAAAGAGGCCCTTATTGCTAAGGGCCTCTACTGTAAAAAAGAGCTTAAAAAACTATTTTGGCAATACAACAGCATCTATAACGTGCACAATACCGTTTCCTGCTTTTAAATCTGTTGCAGTAACAATTGCATTTCCACCTTTTTCATCTGTTAAAATAACCTTTCCATTTTTCAATGAAGCAGTTAAAGTTCCTCCACTTACTGCTTTTAATGTAGCTTTTCCTTTGCCGTCTTTTATAGCTTTTAAAACAGCAGCTGCATCTAAATTACCAGCTACAACATGATATGTCAATATCTTAGTTAAGGTAGCTTTGTTCTCTGGTTTTAATAGATTCTCAACAGTTCCTTTTGGTAATTTCCCAAATGCTTCATTTGTAGGAGCAAATACTGTAAAAGGACCTGCGCTTTGCAAAGTACTTACTAAATCAGCTGCTTTTACGGCAGCAACTAAAGTGGTATGAACTTCAGAACCTAAAGCTACGTCTACTACTGTTTTTTGGGCTGATGCTGAGATAAAACCTCCAATCAGAATAGTCAATAAAAATTTCATTTTCATAATTAATTGATTTGTTTATTTAATAAACATAATCCATAAAAAAAAGTTTTTATAAAAAATCTATTTGCAAATAATTAACAATCCTATGAATTAATATCTAAATAAATTAATTAGTATTTAAAAGTCATTATTACCATTTCATCAAAATAAATGTCTGGCATCAACATAAAGAGACAATTACCAGCTTAATTTATAAGCGAGGTTTCACAATTTACTTAATTCATAAAATAGTCCAACCATCTGTATTACAGACAATTGGACTATTAAATCTTACAACGTAACTGCTATTTTAAGCAGATCAAAAGGCCTCCAATGCTTTATTATCCTGTACAATATTTTGTACTGTTTGTGAGGTTGCACTTCTTCCAGCATCACCCAGCTGTTTTTCTTTAAAATGTCTGTGTCTTTTAACACTTGAATCACGAGAATTTTTGTGACGAGTTTGTGACTAGTTGATACCCAAATTTGAGTTTTAGGGGTCTATTTTGGAGAATACGTATAACAAGAAAGATCAGTTGTAAAGAGAAAGCTGTGGAGAATACCGGATTCGAACCGATGACCTCTTGCATCCCATGCAAGCTAGTACAATTATAAGGTCTTCAAAAACTGATATATCAAAATATTTACCAGCAATTATAGGCAAAAGACATTTTTCCATAAAATAATGGGAAACCTTGCTGAAGGTCACCAGATTGAGTACCCCCTGTCATATAGCCCTCTGCGGAAAAGGTATAAGCACTATAGGTACTTGTCCAAGTGTCTAATAAATTATGCCCTGCTCCATCATATAGTTTCGTTACCATTGATTTTACAGGGTATTTCATTTTACGACCATAGTTAAATATTGAAGAGAATAAATAGCTTTCAAATCCATCTGGAAAACTATATAGCCCTCCCTTAACTTCCTTAGTCATTTCATAAGTAATTACAGACTCCAAAATACTGATATTAGAAGAAGCCAATACCATCTTGCAGCCTATTAATAAATTGGTATTATCGTACGTATAAAATGTACTGTATACCGGATTTATAGTACCATTAATATATAGATTTTTGGAAGTTAAGTAACCAGAATCACTATACAGATATTCATATAAATAATCATCTGATTTAGTATCTGCAACATCAGCTTTTGTTATAAAGTTTCTGATTTGTTGTGTTGTTGGATCAATTTTAAAAGATTGCAACTGACCTATTTTAATAGCATCTGACTGGTAAATAAAACTTGCCTCATACTCCTTTACTTTTCTCACACTATCGAACAGGGTAATCTTTACTGGTCGGTTTACAAAATCATAATTCACCGTCATGGCATAATCAATTTTATTACTACTATTGCTTATTCGGGCAATGCTCGCTACATAGCAATTTTTATTTGCAGATGTGATAGCAACTGGAGTTGTTACAGGATTAGAGGATGTAGCTACATCTTTGGAACAACCAAAGAAGGCAATACCCACTAAAGCTATAATGGATATCTTAATCAATAATTTATTTAGTAAACTTGAGTTCATACAAAATTTATTTTTTATACTCAATTAATTAAGATGTTTATCGTATTGGCAACACCATTTATATCCATTTTAAGTACAAAACTTCCTTTGTTTGTTCCTAAATTAATGGGTATCATAATTTTCTTACTGAAGAAAAGTAATTTTTGAGATTGGTAAATAACTTTTCCTGAGACATCTGTTATTAAAACTTTTGTTACCACATTTGTAACCTTTTCAAAATCAGCTACCACATTAAATATGCCTGAGGAAGGATTTGGATAGGTAGAAATGGATACTGAATCATTTACCAATGGAGCTGTATTCAATAATACAACATAGTCTGCTGATGCATCCCAGCAAAAATTGTCAAGACTTGTTTCAACCTTATAAAATCCCTGTGCTGGATTGATAAATGTAAATCCTACTATTCCTGCAGCAGGCTTATTATTTTTAAACCATTTATAATAATTCGAACGAGTGCTAATCAAAGAATTGGAAACTGAAGTAATCTGTGGACTAACATTTATATTTTTGATAAGTGATAATGAAGTAGACGGTAATGAATAACAAACAGATCCACTTGAAGCTCCTTTTAAGCTAATTTTATCAGATATTTTTATTGTTGTGAACTGTAAAGTGTCGCCATTGCTCCAGATATACCGATCATAATAATTACTACTACTTAGTTTTATAGAATCTACAAAACAAAGTACAGTATCCATTTCCAATCCATTAATTACCGCCTTTATTGGGGAGCTTTGAGCATCAATTGTGATTGTATCAGAAGATACTGCACAATTTTTATTACCATATGCCAGCACAGAATACTTTCCAGGCTGTGTAACTGAAATGGAGGGTGTATTTTCAGCATTAACTAATTGAGTATCGTTATACTTCCAAGTAAATTTGTTGGCAGCACTGGTCGTTAATTTAACAATATCACCATTACAAATGGTTGTACTACCGCTTGCCATTAGACTTGGTTTTTCAGGACAGTCAGCCGTCTTACTCCCCGTTCTTCTGTAGTTCCCCTGAAAGGTTCCCCAAACCGGAGCTAGTTGGTCAATAGGTGGTGGTGGAGTTAAATAAAGGTTATTCAGCAAGGGGCCTATTTTTTGATCTAGTCCGTA
Source organism: Ferruginibacter sp. (assembly GCA_044339235.1). GTDB lineage: Bacteria > Bacteroidota > Bacteroidia > Chitinophagales > Chitinophagaceae > Ferruginibacter. Next base: position 19,496 of record JBIIVV010000020.1, on the reverse strand, counting down.
AAAATTACTTACTGTAGCCAAACTCCCATTATGATTGGATAAGCTGCTATGTCTTATATTAAATGACAAGGAAGTATTAACAGTATTGGTGGTAGGATTATCATAAAAGCCAATCAACTTTCCACCCTCTGTTCCAATATAGGTCATACTGTTAAGAGTTAACAGATTGGAACTAATAGCACTTGAATCTTGGTATTTCCAATTCACTATACCATTTTCAGATAGGCTAGTAATGTAGCCAGATTTATCAGCAATGTAAACATTACCGTATTCAGATATTGCAGGTGTAGACCGAATTGCATCTTTTGAAGTGTAAGTCCAAATTATTTTACCATCAATTGAATTGAGTTTATAAAACTTTCCACTTTCAGTTCCTGCATACACATTCCCTTTTCCATCAATTACCGGACTTGACTGTACTGAACTACCCAATGGAACTGTCCACAGCGTTGTTACAGTTCCATTTAATCCCAAAGAAAGTTTCACTAGGTTTCCAGAAAGGGTGCCAAAGTAAAGTTGATTACTAGAGTCTACAGCAGGCGATTTGGTTATCTTACCTGGAACAGTATATTTCCATGTTGGAACAGCTTGTCCTGAAATGGTCCTTAAATCAAAGCCATATAAAGTACCATTATCACTTGCAAATACAAGTTTCCTGTCCCCTGTTATAATAGCGGAAGAATTAATAGGAGCATCACAAATTATATTCCATACAACTTTACCAGTTTTATAATCAATGGCAAAGAAATTTGCATTGGATACACCTACGTATAATCTATTCTGAACAGAATCAATGGTTGGTGTAACATAAGATAATCCACCCAATGGGATGGTTGACCATAAAGGTGCACCAGATGAATTAAACCCATTGAGTGTGCTTCCGCTGGTAATAAACACAGATGAGTCTGACGATACTGAAGGGGTGGTAAAAATCTTGGAACTTACTATTAAAGGATAAATGGTGGTACCTGTTCTGTTGACTTTATATACTGAAGCACCATTCACTGCATCAAAGGTAGAGTCAGCTGTATAAAGGGTGCTTTCATCTAAAGCTGTAATGCCACCTAAAATACCCCCTTTAAACCTTTTAACAAAGGCACTCATTTTAATCTGTGCAGTACTAAAATTGGTTGCGCCATCATTATCTGTTACCTCTAATTTTACATCAGTTTGTCCCTGCTTGAAGTAATAGATTAGAATGGAGTCTGTTTGGTTAACCAATGAATCATTTACATACCACTTGTACCCTGTAATTTTACCATCTGGATCATTGCTCCCAGTTGCACTGTATACAAGTCGGATAGTATTAAATTCCCCTGTGTTTTCAAAAGTTTTGCTAGACAAAGCAATTGTTTTAGGTGTAGTATTAAATGGAGTTGCATTTTTAGACTTTGCGTAATTGCTTTTTACACCTTGCTCATTCAATAACTGTATTGAGTAATAATACTTCTGATTCAGCTTAAGTTGAATGGTATCCAAATACGAATTGATAACACTTGAACTACTATCAATTATTTTAGTGGGATTATCAATAGTATCTCTGAGTATGTAAATTTTACGAATGTTTTTACTAGAAGGCAAAGTAAATTTCAAAGTATCATTTTTATTTGCAGGAATAACAGCATTTATTGTAGCTTCTTGTACATAAGTTTGGAATAAATTGATACTACTCCAACTTGAATAGCCATTATCATCCCCTGATTTTATTCTCCAATAATAATATTGGTTTTGAATAAGACCTGTTATATTCAAACTTGTGTCTGATAAACTTTTTTGCACTAAAGCACCAGAACTAAAAGTATTTACTGTATCTAATTCAACTTTGTAGTTGGTTGCTAATGTGATTTTTGACCATTTATAAATATGAGCATCTTTTACATCCAATTGATTATTTGTTGGTGACAAGCTTGTAGAGATTGAAAATGCACTTGCAGTTTTAACTATAGATGCGTCACTTTCGTCCGTAGCATTGGTGATAGTTATATCATAAGTATAGGGTATATCATTGCTCACAGAGTTAGTATAGGTGGTTGCTGAAGCAGCTAAAGTGGCAATTAAAGCACGTGCTTCTGTTGGAGAGGAACGATAAATTTTTACACTGTTAATTCCTGCTAAGTTAGAATTATAAGTATAGTTTAATTTGATCGCATCTGTAAAAGATTCTACCGATGAAATAGTTGGCTTATTAGTTGGCTTAGCTCCTTTTATATCAGAATGAACACCTTCTATTCCATAGCTATCATACGATAAATCTAGACTATCAAATGCAGCTATTTTGTAATAATACCTTTGTTGCAATGTGTTTAAATTAGTATCGGAATAAGTAGTTCCAACAACCGAAGTAAGTAAAGTAAAACTGGCACTATCTGTACTTTTATAAATATTGTATTTATTGGCATTCGCTTCAGCAGTCCAAGTAATTTGTACTTGTCTTTCAGTTGGAGTAATGGTAGCAATCACAGTTTTTGCAGGTGCTTTATTAGCAGGAGAATACCATGATTCATTTCCATCAAACTGATCATCTGTTCCATCTTTACTGGCATCATAAGCTGTTACAGCAATATCCTCATCTATCCCTACTCCTGCGGGCAAAGTGTAGGTTAAAACATTGCCTGCATCAGCAGATGTTGTATATGAATATCCTGTGTATCCACCATAATAAATTTTATAGCCTGCAATGTCTGATTCTGTGTTGGCTGTCCAAGTAAGAACAATATTAGAGCCAACTATTTTCTTTATAATATTATTCGGAGTTGAAATTGGTGCAAGTGGTGAATGATATGTTAATGAATTCGAATAATCTACATTACCTTGTAAAGTATAATCGTCATTATAGTCCTCAATTGAATTTGGAATATTTAGTGCAGTTACATTTGCCCAATAATTACTTGTAGCGTCTACCCTTACATTAGTTCCAGAAAAGCCGCTTTGAGTTCTGATATTACGTTGAGTGAACAAATTCATACCTCCAATAAATGAATTATCATTTACTATGACATCATCTCTAGCTATTAAAATATTATTTTTAAAACCATCAAATTTATTAAATCTTATATAAGTTAAACCTCCACCACCACCTCCTCCAATACCTCCTTGACAAAATATAGCACTTGTACTTCCACCGTTTGTTCCTGCTGTAAATGTATTTCCTTCTACAATTCCACCACTATATACTCTTACGCCCCATTCACCTGAAAGATTAGAAACTTTATTTTTCGAAAAAGTAGAACCATTATTAACGTTAATTGAATTATTACAACCATTCAAATATGAAATATCATTCCCAATTGCAGTTGAATTAGACTCAAGATATAAACCAAAGCATTGAGTTTTATAAATTTTAGAATATAATATTTGTGATGAATTATATGCCATAATACCTTGATTAGTATTCGACACTCGACACCTTTCAATTATAGTTGTACCATAAAGATTAATCCTTACTTCTTCGCTATTTCCTGTTGCATTTTCAATAATTGAATACTTAAACCTTGAACCATTTGCACCAAAATTTGTGGTAATCCCATTCCAACTTGTTCCTGTAAATGTTATGGAATCCGTAATAGTCCCTATTGATAATACAATTCCATCAATAGTAAGTTTTTTTGAATTTGAAAAATTAACAACTACACCTGGATTAATTGTTAATGTAGCACCACTGTTAACCAATACATTGCCCGTTAAATTATATGGACTATTTGCCTTAGTCCAAGTAGTATTTGTAGCAATAACCCCACTCACATTAGTCTGAGCAAAAGAAAAATGGGCAAATAAAAATGCGGCTCCGAAGAGTAGTGCAAACTGTTTCATAAAGTAATCAATTAGGGTACGGAAAGAAAATGCACAATTGTAACAATTGCGTGCAAAGGGTAGTACATTCAGGGTAATAAATGCATTGGAACTAACAAGGTAGCCCTATTAAATGGATCTACCTATACCACAAATGGTGTATTTTTCTTTTCGTATACACTTTACTGTTATATAGAAATATTATCATACGTAAATGAAATTAGCTTCATTATAGAAATTAAAAAGCCCAACCATCTGTATTACAGACAATTGGACTTTTAAAACTTAAAACGTAGCTGTTAAAAACAGCTTAATTTATTTTTTAATAATTTTTGAACTAACTCTACTCGTAATTTTTTTAAACCAACTCACCTGCATGTAATTCAGCTTGTTCTAGAACTGTATCTGTAGCTCTTGGTTCATCATCAGGTGGATATTTATGATACCTTAATACCCTCTTAACTTCAAGCTTTACTTTATCTTTTGCAGACTGTCTGATGGTCCAATCTATGGTGGTGGATTTTTTTACACGTTCTACTAATTCCTTTGCTATGATCATTAGCTTATCATCCCCCATTAATTCTACAGCAGATCTATTAACTGTTAATGCATCATAAAATGCCTTTTCTGTATCAGTTAAACCTAGATCTTTTCCTTTAGCAGATTCTGTATTTACATCATTTGTGATTTCTAATAATAACTCCAGCATTTCTAATGCTGTCATAGATTTTCTATTGTACTGATTTATAGCATCTGTAAGTTTTTCTGAAAAAGATTTACTTACTACCACGTTTCTTTTGAACCTGATTTTGATTTGATCTGATAATAATTTTTTCAATAACTCTATAGCAACATTCTTTTGTTTCATGTTCCTTACTTCATCCATAAATTCCTCTGAAAAAATAGAAACTTCTGGCTTATCTAAACCTGCTTGGTCCAGTAAATTAATGATGCCGTCTGTTGAAACAGCAGATTCTACCATACCTTTTATGGTATCTTCAAACTCTTTTCTTTGCTGTCCTGTAACTGCTAAATCAAACTTTGCTAACCTTGCTCTTACAGCTTGAAAAAAAGCTACTTCTTCAGCTATTTGTTTGGCTTCAGTTTCAGACTTTGCTAATGCATATGATTTACTGAGAGCGCTTACTTCTCTTAAGTAACGTTCTTTTCCTTCATCCAAACCTAGGATATGATCTTCTGATTCTAATATAATATTCATCCTTCTGCCTGTAAGTGCAGTAAAGTATTCTTTGTAATCAAATCCATGATACATCTGTTGTACCACTTCTAATTTGGTCAACATAAATGCTGCAGCTTCCTGTACATCAACTGCTATATTTCCCTTACCATTACTTTCTGTATAAGTTTTTAGAGCTGCTTTTAAATTTCCTGTAACAGGTACATAATCTACAATTAATCCACCAGGCTTATCTCTAAATACTCTATTTACCCTAGCTATTGCTTGCATTAAATTATGACCACTCATATCTTTATCCAAGTACATAGTATGTAGTATAGGAGCATCAAAACCTGTTAGCCACATATCCACTACTATTACCATCTTTAGTGGATCGTTTATATCTTTTAATCTACTGGCTATTTTTGTTCTGCCTATTTTATTTCTGATGTGTGGACGTAAAAAATCTTCATCTGAAGAGCTGCCTGTCATAATAACTTTAATAACACCGCTGCTATCATCTTCTGTATGCCAATTTGGTCTTAATGCTACTATTTCATTATATAATTTTACTGCTACCACTCTGCTCATAGCTACAATTAATGCCTTACCAGTAAATACTTGTTCCCTATCCTCATAGTGTGTTATAATATCTGCTGCTATTATCTTTAAACGTTTGGTATTACCTACTATTGATTCTTGTCTAGTTGCTCTTTCTATTGCTCCTTTTACAATATACTCGGGCATATCTTCTGCAACTTTACTTAAAACATCATCAAGATCATCAATTACTAACTGGTCCAGTTTTAATTTAGCAAACCTATTTTCATAATATATTGGAACTGTTGCACCATCTCTTACTGCACGTTCTATATCATAAACATCTACATATTCACCAAATACAGCCTTGGTATTTTTATCTGTACTTTCTACTGGTGTACCTGTAAATCCTATAAATGTTGCATTGGGTAAAGCATCATGCATATGTTTAGCAAAACCATAATTTAGTTCTGTCCCAATTTCTTTACCCTCTTTATCTTTTACATATTTAATCTTGGCTTCAAAACCATATTGTGTTCTATGGGCTTCATCGGCTATTACTACAATATTTCTACGGGTAGATAGTTCATCAAATTGTACAGCCCCATCTTCTGGTAAAAACTTTTGTATGGTGGTAAAGAATATACCACCTGATTGTCTGTTTTTTAATTCCTTTATTAAATTACTTCTACTATCTATTTGTACTGGCACCTGACGTAGTAATTGAGAACAGTTGGCAAAGGTTTCAAAAAGTTGTTCATCTAAATCATTACGGTCTGTTATTACTACTATTGTAGGATTGTTTAAATGTTGTACTAGAAGGCCTGTATAAAACACCATTGATAGGCTCTTTCCACTTCCTTGGGTATGCCAAACTACACCAGCTTTATTATTACCACCTTCTTTACTTGCATTGGATGTAGAAATAACAGCTTTTTTAACAGCATAATATTGATGATAGGCTGCAACTTTTTTAACCACCCCAACTGTTATTATGTTGGTTTTACTGTCTTCTGATGAAAATTTCTCAAACACTATAAAATTTAAACAGAGATCTAATAATGTATGGAGGTTAAACATCCCTTCAATCATTACCTGCAGTTCACTGGTAGTTCTTGCAGCCGTGGTTTTACCATCTGCAGTCTTCCAGCTCATAAACCTTGAAATATCTGCTGTTATGGTTCCCATTTTTGCTTCCAGACCATCAGATATTACTTCTAGTAAATTGTAGCAGAATAATGTGGGGATAGCTCTATGGTAGGTTTGTAATTGCTGGTAAGCTTTATCTATAGTGGCATTGCTATCTGTAGCATTTTTTAATTCAAAAACTATAACAGGAATACCATTGAGGTAGATGATAACATCTGGTCTTTTGTTTTGACCATTTTCTATAATGGTGAGCTGATGGGTTACTACCCAATTGTTATTTTTAGGGTTATCATTATCTACCAACCATGCTTTTAGGGTACGTTCTTCTCCATTTTCTACAAAAGTGGTATCAATACCCTGGGTTAATAATATTTGAAAATACTGGTTACAAGCTATCAGATCTCCATGAGTATTTACTTGTTGTACATCACGAATAGCTTGTTGTATAGTGGAAGCAGAAAGTTTGGGATTTATTCTTACCAATGCTTCCTGTAAATGTGATAGTATTAATACATCAGAGTAATTAGCCCTTAGTGTACTATAATTATCTGGATCTAAATATTCAGGTGCAAGAAAGGTATAACCATTCTGTTGCAGTGATTCTATCACCCATTGTTCAATATGATTTTCTATGATACGTGTCATGTAATTGAATATTGGGACTGACCTAAAGTTTTTATGCGAATAGGTACAATGAAAGTTAATCGACTTACTTGTTCAATATCTTTTGTATTTTTTTTATTTCCACCTAATGATAGATAGGGACCAAGTACATTAATTTTAGCACCACCTTCTGTTGTATCGTTACTGCTTACTGTTACAGCTATATCAAAAGTTATATTTATTTCTTTAGCATCAGGAATACCATTTCCTATTTTTGCATCAATCATATTTTGACTGCTTTTATTAATAGCAGTGGTAATATCTGTTATGGCATTTTGAATAAATTCTTTGAGCTCCATATAAATTAATTTTCTACCCTCACTACACCACTCATCAACTTTGGTAAGAGTGTATCACGTAAAGTTTCAAGTTGTTGTATTTGTTCAATATTGTAAATTATTTTTTCAAAAAGCGGGTTGATATTTTTACATAGTATAGTTACCTCTTCTGCACTACTTTTGGGTACTATCATTGATTCTATACCAACTGCACTTATATTTTCTTGTGCACTACCTGAACATGTATTAATGATATGATCTTGACCTTCTGCTGATTTTAAAAATAAATAGCCTAATAAAGAGCTATACTCTAGTATATCTATTAGCATTCCAACCCTTTGATTTATATATAGCTTTTTGTTTGTCTTTCCAATAATTCCTATTTTGCCTATTTCAGCTCCTGTCATTGCTATTAAAAAAGATTTTGGCTTAGCTATAAATTTTTCAGATAATCCTGCAACCACCGCATTGTCTACATATTGCGTGTTATGAATATCTACTTGTTCAAAAGAAATATTTGTAATCTTTAAAATACTGTTATTGCCTATATCTTTAAAGTCATTACTTTTAAAAGCATACCCATTCTGCACTCTAATGTATTCTCTAAGTGTTGTAGACTCTCTGTCATTTAATTTACTTAACCACTGCCTAAATAAAGTCTCAGCTAACTGCTCCAGTGTTTTATTATTACGTTGCAGCAGGTCTATCTTATCATCTAAACTACTGAGTACTTCAGCTATACGTTCTTGTTCTAGGAGTGGGGGGAGAAGAATAGGCAAGGATTTTAAAACACCTAGATTTATTAAGGGAATTGTAGAGCCGGTATCTCTTTGAATAATGATATCAACTATTGCAGGAGAAGCAAACCAGTAGTAAGCATAATAGGGGTTAATAATATTTTTATTTAACCTTACCCTTAATTGTTTATTTGATATAGTATACTTATCAAATAGTTCCTTCCCAGTTAGGATTCCAACTTGACCAATTGTTCCTGCTGCTGTAAATAATAAATCATCTTTTATAGCCCAAGAATTTAGTTCGTCAGCTTTTTCATGTGAAATAAAAACAAAACCACTATCTCTAAACTTTACTCCTAAATTATTTGATAAATTATTCCCCCTTATAACAGGCACCCCAGTCTTTGTAAAGTATTTACTACTAATATTTGATCCAAATGGTCCTGAAATTATTGATCTCTTTTCAGGTGACTTTACATCATCAAGTACTAAGATATCCCATTTTATATTTTTAGGTATTTCAATATCTAACTCTTCTAAATTATTCATTCTCCACCTCCTTTAGTTTAGTTAGCATAGTAATGGTTTGAGCATCCATTTTAGAAAACCCAAACATTTTATTGCCCAAGTCTTTTAGGGAGGCTCCAATATGATACATTTCTTTTTGGTCTATTATTAAAAAACGGTCGTGGTTATGGCTTAACTTTTTTAAAGTTATTGGTCCATACTGTTTATTAAACTTATCTGCATCCAGTTCCAACTGCTTTGTAATTTTTTGGGTGTATATAGTTACCATTACACCGGCTTTTCTTTTAGCAAAGAGTTGCAGGGTATTTTCATCTACATAATTATCTATCAGTACAATGCTTTCTTTGGCTTTACGGATGATATCTGCCACAAACTTATAGGCATCAAATATTTGCCCGTTAAAAAAAATGCCTTGTGTGGGTAAAGTGTCTTTTTGCTCTAAGGCAGTAAATATTTTCTCAAATTGCTCATCTGTTTGTAACAGTTTTTTTTCTACTCCTTCTATTCTTTGTACCAGATTACCTGTTGCAGCAATGGTTTTTCTCATGGCTACAAAAGCTTTCATAATTTCTACACTCACTTTAATAGCTGTATTACTTTTAAGTACAGCTGATAGCATAGCAACCCCCTGTTCTGTAAATACCATTGGCTGCTTTCTAGTACCACCGTGGTTGCTTAAACTTGATGTCACAATTTGTGATTTCAAGTTTTCCCATTCTACTATTGTTAGCTGAAACATAAACTCTTGTGGGAAACGGTTTATATTTCTTTTTACTGCTTGGTTTAATACTCTGGTTTCAACATCATATAATGTTGCTAAATCTCGGTCGAGCATTACTTGTAAGCCCCCTACAGTATATATTTTATTTTCTATGGTATCCGTATTTTTAATTACTGCTTTACCCATCAGTTATCTTTATTTATTATCGTGCTACATCAGTTAACTTATAACTCCAATTGGGTATCACAATTTGTGATTCCCAATTATTCCCCCTGTTCTACCTCCTTAAGTTTAGAAAGATTCACCTTTATCCTTTCATTTAGTTGTACTTCTTCCAGCATTTGTACTTCCAATTCTGCTTGTAGTTTAGTAAACCTTTCTGTGAAATTAAAATCATCTTCATCATCAGGTAAACCTATGTATCTGCCGGGAGTAAGTACATAGTCCATAGCTTTGATTTCTTCCAGAGTGGCAGATTTACAAAAACCCGGTATGTCATTATAAGCATCTCTGCTGTTTAACCAGTGGTGGTAGGTATCACTAATCTGAGCAATATCTTCATTGGTAAATTCTCTTGTTCTACGGTTTACTAAAAACCCTAGGTTACGTGCATCTATAAATAATACTTCTCCTTTTCGTTGTCTGTTTTTACCCCTGTTTAAAAACCATAAACAAGCAGGTATTTGTGTATTAAGGAATAACTTGGTTGGCATATTTACTATACAGTCTATCACCCCATCTTCCAACATGGCTTTTCTTATCTCATATTCCCCACTTTGCTTAGTTGTTAATGCACCTTTAGAAAGTACTACACCTGCTTTACCTGTTGGGGACAAGTGATATAACATATGTTGCAACCAACCATAGTTGGCATTACCTACAGGAGGTGCTCCATATTTCCATCTGCCGTCATTTCTTAATAGTTCACCGCTCCAGTCACTTACATTAAAGGGTGGGTTAGCTATAATATAATCTGCTTTTAAGTCAGGGTGAGCATCTTTTAAAAAACTACCCTCACTGTTCCATTTTACGTGTTCAGAATCTATCCCTCTAATAGCTAGGTTCATTACTGCCAATCTCCATGTAGTTTGATTGCTTTCTTGTCCGTAGATATTAATATCATCTATTCTTCCCTGATGCTGCAGTACAAACTTTTCACTCATTACAAACATACCACCACTACCACAGCAGGGGTCAAACACTTTACCCTTAGTGGGTTGTAGCATATCTATTAACAGCTGTACTACAGAACGTGGAGTATAGAACTGTCCTCCTTTACGTCCTTCTGCTAATGCAAACTGACCAAGGAAATACTCATAAACTACTCCCAGTAAGTCTTTTTTACGTGCAGCTTCATTACCAATATTGATGTTGTTGATTACATCTATCAGTTCTCCCAGCACCATTTTATCTAATTGTGGACGTGCAAACTGTTTGGGTAGTACTCCACGTAGTTTAGGATTTTCTTTTTCTATTAAATCCATGGCAGTATCTACATCTTCTCCAATAGTGGGTAGTTTTGCTCTTGATACAAGATAGCTCCATCTTGAATTGGTGGGTACAAAGAAGACATATTTTGAACTGTACACCAATTTGTCTTCAGGATCATCATAAGCATGTTCTCCTTCTTTGTTTACTATTTTGGTATGAAGTTCTTCAAATGCATCTGCTACATATTTAAGGAATAGTAATCCCAAAACATAGTGTTTGTATTCAGCAGCATCAATATTCTTTCTCAGCTTATCAGCTGCCGACCATAAAAGTTGTTCAAAGGGTTTGAGGTCTACTATCTTTTCTTTTGTAGCTTTTGCCATAAGGGGTAGGGATGATGTTATAATCTTAACTTATTCTGTACCAATAAAGGTTGAAAGCAATAAGATATAAACAAATATAATTTTTTTATACACAATACCATTTATTTATTTATCATATATGGTGCAAAGTGTTGCTGTCTAGTAAAAAGTTAGCTTTTTGATATTTAAGTTAGCCAAGGTTGTTATGTTTGATAGTCTACTGAGGATTTATACCTGAAATTTTATTGGTTTATTGGAAATGGTTAAACTAAAAAGTTGTCCACTTTGTGGAGAAAATTGCAAGACAATTATGTTCCCATGATAAAAAGTAGAATAATTTTGCATATATGAAAAACTGGAAACCTATAGAAAACACTGGCAGCATTTATTTCGTAGATGATTTGGGAGAAGTAGAAAGTAGATATCCAGGAAAAAAAACATATCCTTTAAAACAAAAAATTGACAGGGCCAGATATTATAATTGATTTTTCTATCAAGGGGATTACTAGAAGCTCTCCTTTATATTTTTTAGAGAAATGTCAAATAGATTGTTCAGCATATCCTGCTCTATTTCTAGAGCAAGTTTTTTTGCTGGTAAGATTGCGGCTTTAGAATAAACAGACAGGTTTAGTGAGAATCTTTTAGATTGAAAACGCCATCTTAATCTAATTCTTCCTTTATACTCAGTAATGCTTATGTTACCTTTTGAATTTTTGTGACCCATTTGTGACCCAAATTAGAGTTTTAGGGGTCATTTTAGGTCAAAACAGAAGTTTTATAAAAGAGAGCAATAAATAGCTAAGATCCCCACTAGGTGAGGCTTTGATAACTATTTATTTAGTGGAGAATACCGGATTCGAACCGGTGACCTCTTGCATGCCATGCAAGCGCTCTACCAACTGAGCTAATTCCCCCATTGGGTGCAAATATAGTTGCACCTGTCATTGGTTCCAAAAGGATTTTTTTTTGGTTTAATTAATTTTTTTTTAATCACCCCAAATTTCCCCTTTTCCTTCCAACCAAGATTTTACTGAATCGGTAGTTACTGATTTAGGCCTTTCCAATGGGAAGCTCAAAGCCCTGTCCCAGCAAAGGCTGGCCAGTACGCCCAGTGACCTCGATACACCGAAAAGCACGGTGTAAAATTCATATTCCACCATTCCAAAATGTACCAGCAGTGCACCGCTGTGCGCATCTACATTCGGCCAGGGATTTTTAATTTTCCCTAGCGATTGCAGAATCGGCGGAACGACTTCATATATATTCCAAATGGTTTGACATAATTTATCGTCTGGCATATGTTTTTTACCAAACTCCATCTGGGCGGTAAAACGAGGGTCCGTTTTGCGTAATACTGCATGGCCATAACCAGGCACCACTTTTCCTCCGGTAATGGTGTCTTGAACATATTGGGCTATTTGCTCCTTAGTAGGCAAATCGGTGCCCAATTTCTCCTGCATTTCGTAAATCCATTTAATCACTTCCTGATTAGCCAGACCGTGTAAAGGACCTGCCAAACCATTCATTCCTGCAGCAAAAGCCAAGTAGGGATCACTTAAAGCAGATCCAACCAGGTGAGTGGCATGTGCGGATACATTACCCCCTTCATGGTCTGCATGAATGGTCATATATAGCCGCATCAATTCCTTAAATTCTTCACTATCATAGCCCATCATATGGGCAAAATTACCCGACCAATCCAATAAGCCATTTGGCTGAATATGATCTCCATTTTTATACTTACGACGGTATATATACGCAGCTACTCTTGGAAGGCGTGCAATCAAGTCCATGGTATCTTCCAGACTAGCTTCCCAATAATCTTTCTTACTCATGCCTGCGGCATATCTTTTTGCAAAGCTACTTTCAGTTTGTAGGGCCATGATGGCAATCACAAACTGAGTCATAGGGTGCGTATTAATAGGAATTGCCTCAATGGTATCAAATACATGCTTGGGTACATGGCTTCTACGCTGCCAAACAGAGGTAATATGGTTTACATCTTGTTCAGTAGGCAATTCATCCAGTAGCATCAGGTGAAACAAGCCTTCCGGTAGTGGTTCTGCACCTCCGGGAGCCTTGGGTAATTTAACCTGTAATTCCGGGATGGTATAGCCACGAAAACGAATTCCTTCCTTTGCGTCTAGTAGCGAAGTCTCTGTTACCAGACCGGTAATTCCCCTCATTCCCTGGTATGCCTGGCTCAGGGTAACTTCCCCGATCTTTTTATTGCCATGCTCCTTGAGCATTTCTTTTATTTCTGCACCGATTTTATCAGCTTTTGCTTTAAAGCTGTTTTTTAATAAATCCATATATCTGCTTTAGGTATAATCTATTATAAGGAGGTGAAAACTGGGTATAAAATTACGTTGCAACAAACTGCTAAACAAAATTTTTTATTTTTTATAATTATTCTGATTATATAATCTTTCTTATATGTGTAGTGGTTTGAAATGAGCATGCCCATTTTCTATGATATTTGAAAGGGTAATTTACATTGAAATCCCAGTTCATTTTAATAATTTCTCATAAATTTTCAGCTAAATTTCATGCTCCCAATTATTCGCTGTAAGTTTGCATGACTTCACGGATTTTTTCTTACCAGTTTTAACCGTTCTGAAAGCCGCTGGTCATTTTTGAATAAACATTTTATCCAGCTAGTTTTTGTTGTATCAGTAAGCGTATAGCCCTTTTCGTTTTGTGTTATGCTTATTAAGAAACTTAGTATGATAAGAATTATTCATTTATTATAAACAGGTATTCAACTTATAAATAGATACAATGACCAAGTACATTTTTGTAACAGGTGGTGTTACATCCTCTTTGGGAAAAGGAATTATTGCAGCCTCCCTTGCTAAGCTGTTGCAATCAAGAGGATTGAAAGTGACCATTCAAAAATTTGATCCTTATATCAATGTTGATCCTGGAACACTCAATCCCTATGAGCATGGAGAATGCTTTGTAACCGAGGATGGCGCTGAAACGGATCTTGACCTGGGGCATTACGAACGTTTTTTAAATATTTTCACTTCGCAGGCTAATAATGTTACTACTGGTAGAATTTATCAAACAGTTATTAACCAGGAGCGCGAAGGTGCTTACTTGGGTAAGACGGTTCAGGTAATTCCACATATAACGGATGAGATTAAACGCAGAATGTTATTGATTGGGAGTACAGGAAAGTATGATATTGTAATTACTGAAATAGGTGGTACAGTAGGGGATATTGAAAGCCTTCCATTTGTAGAGGCGGTACGTCAGCTGCAGTGGGAGATGGAAGAAGAAGATTGCCTAGTGGTGCATTTAACCCTGATTCCTTATTTGAAAGCAGCCAAAGAACTCAAAACAAAGCCAACGCAGCATAGTGTTAAGCTAATGAGTGAAAATGGTGTTCATCCAGATATTATTGTTTGTAGAACAGAGCGGTCATTGAATATGGAATTGCGGAAAAAAATAGCCTTGTTTTGTAATGTAAAAACCGAAGCAGTTATTGAGGCAATGGATGCCAATTCTATTTATGAGGTGCCACTTAAAATGTTGCAAGAAGGGCTTGACGTAATTGTGTTAAAAAAGTTACATATCAATGGCTATTCAGCACCTGAGCTGGGAAAATGGAAAGAGTTTCTTGACAAATTAAAGTATCCTTCCGCAAAGGTGACCATTGGTTTAATTGGAAAATACATTGAGTTGCAGGATGCATACAAATCGATTTTGGAATCATTTGTACATGCCGGCGCAATGAATGAGTGCAAGGTTCAAATTGTAAACGTGCACAGTGAATTCATAACAGACGAAAATGTAGCTGAAAAACTGGGCAATTTGGATGGATTATTGGTAGCACCCGGTTTCGGAAAAAGGGGTGTAGAGGGCAAGATCGTAGCCGTGAAATACGCAAGAGAGAAAAAACTGCCTTTCTTCGGAATTTGTCTGGGTATGCAAATGGCCGCTATTGAGTTTGCAAGAAATGTGTTGAACTTAAAGGATGCCCATTCAACAGAAATGGATGAAAATACCAGTCATCCTGTAATTGACCTAATGGAAGACCAGAAGGCAATCACTACAAAAGGTGGAACCATGCGCTTGGGATCTTACCCTTGTGAATTAAAACCGGGCACTATGGCCAATTCTATTTATGGTCAATCACTGATCAGTGAGCGGCACAGGCATCGGTGGGAATTCAATAACGCCTATTTGGCGCAATTTGAGCAGGCTGGAATGATAGCAAGTGGAAAGAATCCGGCTACAGGGTTGGTTGAAATTATTGAATTACAGAACCATCCTTTCTTTATCGGAGTACAATATCACCCCGAGTTGAAAAGTACGGTAGAAAACCCACAACCCATTTTTGTTAGCTTTATTAAGGCTGCCAGAGAATTTTCAGAAAAAAAAGCATTGGAAAAAAATCCATTGCTTCAAAATGAAATGATATAAGGATACTATTGGTAACCCTCTTTTCTGTCATTTCGTCCTTGAATTTAACAAGTTTTTAATTGTATAGATTAAGCCTATATCATTAAAATGTGACAAACAAATTACCTTTGCAGAATACAATACAGTAGACTGTGATAAAATACAATCAAATGAAAAATGTTTTTACCTGTGTTGTTTCATTATTGGTTTGCTTGCTATCAGTAAAAGCCCAAAAGAAGGACGTTGTTAAAAATGATCCGGGGGCTAAAAAAATATTAGATGCGGTTAGTACGAAGTTCAAAACATTCAAGTCTGTACAATCAACTTTTTCGCTCAAAATTGAGAATAATTCCGGCAAAAGTCTTGGCGCCAAGACGGGTACTGTTTACATGAAAGGGCTCAAATACCGTATCAGTGTAACGGGGCAAGAGATTTTTTGTGATGGAAGCATTATTTCAACCTTCGATAAATCTACCAATGAGTTAACAATTACCAAAATTGACCCATCCGCTAATTCAATTACGCCTCAAAAAATGTTCACTAATTTCTACGATAAGGATTTTTTATATAAGTTGAATGAGGATGTTAAGGGAGGAGGAAAAAAAGTCCAACAAATTGAACTAACACCCATTGATAAAAGCAAACCTTTTTTTAAGGTGTTGCTAAATATCGATAAAAAAAGCCAGACTATTTCAAGCACAAAGATTTATGAAAAAACGGGTAATATTTACATGTATGAAATTTCCAACATGAATACTACTTCAATGGTTAGCGATGCTCAATTTTTGTTTGATGCAAAGAAATATCCGGGTGTAGAGGTAGTGGATTTACGTTAATCCCTTTGATTATTCGGTTGGTTATAAGATCATAATTCCTTTCAACTGTTTTTCTCTTTTGGCATCTTTATTTGCCCCATCTATAAGTTTTGATATCTAGGCCTGCCAAGTCAAGCACCCTGTCAACAACGGTTGCGGCTACTTCTTCAATTGTGGATGGCTTGCTGTAAAAGGAAGGGGTAGCAGGTGCAATGATACCTCCAGCCAATGTGATGGTTTCCATATTGCGAATATGTACCAAATTATAGGGAGTGTCTCTTACCACACAAATTAATTTTCTTCTCTCTTTTAAAATAACATCGGCAGCTCTTGAAATGAGGTCATTGCTAATACCGGTAGCTATTCTTCCCAAGGTACCCATACTGCAGGGAACTATGATCATGGTATTATATTGACCGCTGCCAGAGGCAAATGGAGCCATGAAATCCTTTTGTGTATAGTACTTGATAGGATAATTTAGATAACTGCTGTTGTCCAATTCGGTTTTCCAGACCTCTTTTGCATTTTCAGTCAATACTACCGAAAGCTCATCCCATTGGGCAGGGATAGCTAGTAATTTATCTAAGAGTACTTTTGCATAGATGGATCCACTTGCCCCAGTGATAGCAATAACGATTTTATTCATTTACTTTGTAGTTATTTAGGTATGTAAGCTACTAAACAATTATTGTATGAAAAAGGTTAACGTTTTTTTTATTGTTTTCTTAATTGCATTTGTTTTCACTTCTTTCAAAATTACGGAAAATGACAAAGTGCATTGGTTGAGTATTGAAGAAATGCAGCTGGCATATAAAAAAAAGCCTAAACCTATTATTGTGGATGTGTATACCAGTTGGTGTGGTTGGTGCAAGGTAATGGATAAGGAGACCTATAACAATGATCAGGTAGCAGCTTATATCAATGAGAAATATTATGCGGTTAAGTTGGATGCTGAAGCAAAAGAATCCCTAGAATGGAATGGAAAAAAATATGGATATGTGGCACAGTATAAAGCGAATGAGTTGGCGGCATATTTCTTAAATGGACAAATGGGTTATCCGACCACGGTTTTTTTTAGTTCACTAGAAGCAAACCCTGCGCCTTTGGCCGGATATTTAAAGCCAAAAGAAATAGAATCTCCCCTCAAATTTTTTGGTGACGGTTTTTATAAAACTAAAAATTTTCCCGATTACTTGAAAGGCTTTACTGCCAGCTGGTAATAGTCTTTGGATTGTTAGATTTTTTTCAAGTAATTTATTTTCTCCACATGGTAGTGGATTCATCATGTATTTCTACTTACTAAAATGCAACCACCTGGCCATCTAATGATGAACCTTCTATTGTAGTAAAGCAGACCATCAGTTAGCTGTTTCAATTACCTTCATTTATAGCGCTACAAAATATTATTAGTGATAACATATCTCCCCGTCACTAGATAAATCAGGACAGCAAGGGTGAATTCCCAGCTTAGTTGTATTGTTTTCATAAATATTTTTAGTTAAATTAGACAATAGAATGTCATCATTGTGGGATAATATTATTTTCCAAGCCTGATATTTTTCTTTGACAATTCAAACCTAGAAAGGTTTAATCAAGCCTGAATATATTATTACAATTGCCAAATAGAGGATTGCATACTCTTTAAATTGCTAGGCATATTGTTATTGCACCCAGTAGCTAGGTCATTCATTTTTTGGTGCAGTGCTTCCAAATAGATTAATCTCCGAATTAAGAGTTTAAAAAAATGTTAAAATAAATCTTCTTCAGCGAATAGTAGATAATTGGCATAGTTGCTGAATAATAGCTTGGGTAATATTTAAAAAAACATGTACAAGATTTTAAACTTTCGATAAATAAATCTATCAGATAGATATCCTGAAATTTTAGCATATTTATTGTTAAGTTGATTAGGTAAATTTTTTTTATCATTTAAAAATAAAATTATGAAATTCAACAAAAATCTCCTCCGTACATTAAGTCTAGTTTCATTTCTTTTGGCTGTATTGATTACAGCCTGTAAAAAGGAGGATTCTGCTGCTATGCCGGCAGCTAGCCAGCGACTTTCTTTGTACCTTACTGATGACCCAAGTCCTTATGATTCTGTATATATTGATATTAAATATGTAGAAGTAAAAGTAGATACCAGCGATCATCACAAACGCGATGATCATTTTGGCGACAATGACAATGACCGCGATGATGACCATAAGGGTAGGGATGAATTTGGCAAGTGGGATACTTTACAAATTACTCCAGGAATTTATAATGTTTCCAAATTAAAGAACGGGATCGACACTTTACTTGGAACGGTTACTATTAATGGAACCATTCGTAAAATCCGTATCACATTGGGAACTGATAATTCACTTCGGATGGCAGGGGTTGCATACCCTTTAAATTTGCTGCCAGGCACCAATAATTATTTGTATGTAAAAATTAATGGATTACATCATCATGAAGCAGTGTTTGGACAAACCTCATTGTGGATTGATTTTGATATCAGTAGGTCAATCATATCTCGTGCGGGACAATATTATCTGCGGCCTGTATTACGTCCTTTTTGTGACAAAAATTTTGCGAGGGTAAAAGGTAATGTCCTTCCGGCAGAAGCTGCACCTTTAGTGATGGTATATAATGCTACTGATACTGCCAATGCTATTCCCCATCCGAATGGTGTATTTAAAATAAGGGGGCTCAAAGAGGGAACTTATAGTGTTTTATTCAAAGGTTCGAATGGATACCGAGATACCACCCTATTGAATGTTCAGCTTTTGAAGGGTGTTGAAAAAATTATTCCTTCTGTAATTTTAACAAAATAGAATATTTATAATCAATTTACTTTGCATCGAAATGGGTTTTAAAACTCATTTCGATGCAATATTTTTCTCAATTATTT
>JBIIVV010000152.1:0-7665 GCA_044339235.1 Ferruginibacter sp. | reverse complement strand
AACCATCCTGCTTTACCAAGCCCTCCTCCAAAAAAACATGGGTGATGCTGCCAATCACCAAGAAAGTTTGATTATGGGTAATAGGGACTATTTCAACCAGCTGCAACGCATATTTAATGGCGCTTTCGGCTACGAAAGGGGCTTTGCAATTTTCAAGAAAAATAGGGGTTAACCCTGTGGCCGTAAATTCATTCTGCTCCGCAGGAAATTTAGCACTGGTTTGATGTGCAGCGGCTACAAAAGAAGGCTGAATGTGATTGATGGTATATTCACCCGTAACCTCAATATTGTGAAGGGTATGTGGTGCAGCTTCAATAGGCCGATTAATAAAACCAATCAATGCGGGGTCGGCTCCTAGGTGAACAATATTACTAAAGATAGCCAAATTGGGCTGTCCCTTTTCATTCACCGTACCCAATAAAGAAACGGGTTTAAACCCCTGTAAACTATTGATAAAATTGGCCCGGTAAAACCGGTCCCATTCCTTTATTTCATTGATCGAAAAATATTGCATAGCATCACAGTGCTTTTAAATAAATTGTTGCCATCATTTAATCTTTATCGCCTTCCTTTTCAATCACCTTGATAAATGCTGCTCTTCTAGGTGCGGGCATTACTGAATGCAAGCCCTTCACCCCTTTCCAAATCACTTCACTGAACTCATTGTCTGGTACCCGATCTTCCTTTGAAAGATCAAATTTTGCCGACCGTTCAGACAATTCATTCCATACCACATTCTTATCCTCCAAATTAATATTGGAAGGAATTGCATCGTAGGTTTTAAAATTAGGGGTAGCCGTAAAGCTGCGCCACAAAGGAGTTGCTCCTGCATCATACTGACTCATGGGAGCCACACCTAAAATAAGTTCCATGGTTCTAACAACACCGGAAGTAGTATAAGGTGTATGATCTATAAAATTTCTTTTAACATAAGGTCCTACCACATAGACAGGACTTCGGTGTGCATCCACATGGTCGGGTCCATTTTGAGCATCATCTTCCAAAATAAAAACCACACTTTCTTTCCAAACCGGGCTCTTACTTAAATAATCAATGAACATACCAACTGCCAAATCATTATCCGCTGTATGCGCAAAAGGTGTTGGGCGGCCAATACTCATTCCCTCTGTATGATCATTAATTAAACGAAAAGTGTTCATTTGTGGCAAAGCATTGACAGATACCAATGAGTCAAAATCTCTCTTCCATTGATTTACCCTAGTAGTATCTCTCACCGTTTGATCCCAACTAGTATAAAAGGTACAAAAATGATTTTCTAACACTGGGATATTCGCTTTGTAATCATCTGCAAATTCACCATAGGTTCGGTAACTAACTCCTGCTTTTTTACAAGCCCCCCAAATAAAATCTCCTTTATTATTAGCGATTTTCCTTGTGCCTTCTGCATCATATTCGCCCCCTCGACCACCGTAACTAGATACCCAATTTTTTTCCAAATAGTCAGTAGCATAAGCACCTAAACTCCAATTGTGCCCATCCGCACTTACTTCTCCATCAACATAAAAATTATCCAATAGTGCAAAATCCTTCACTAGCTGGTGCTGATTGGGGGTTACTTTTTCACCAAACAAAACCAAGGAAGTATCTCCATTGCCTCCCTTTACATCTCCCAATACCTGGTCATACGTTCTATTTTCTTTGACGATATAAAACACATGTTTGATAGGCGATTTTCCATCCCTTCTTCGGGGAATAGGATTCCCTTCTTCGCCCTGCGCTTCTATTTCTATTGCTTTTGAATAAGGCGCGTTTTTATATACCTGTTGAGAATATAAAGCTAACTGCTTATCTGAAGGAAAATCAATTATGCTCATGGTGCCTTTCATCAATCCACCAATGTATTGTCCACCATCTTCGTCGTCTTTCTGGTACTTCACCCTTCGCTTAATAGGATTGGGTCCTTTTGGATTGGCAAAAGAGGTAAACCCTTTACCATTGGTTACCCATATTTTTTTTCCAATAACTTTTACACAGGTTGGGTACCAGCCCACAGGTATAAACCCTTGCGATTTACTAAAACCTGGCTTACTCACATCAAATACTGCCAAGCAATTATTATCGGCATTGGCAATAAACAAAGTTTTTTCATCCACGCTTAATGCCGCCCCATTGGTAGTACTGCCCGGAGGTGCATCCGGATAAAGAGAGGAGACAAGGGTTTCCATTACCTTATTTTGCTTAGTATCAATCACCGAAACCGAATTATCATTGGCATTGGTAACATACAAAACTGAACCCATTTTATTTAAACACAATTCATTGGGATTATCACCTACCGGTATCTCTCCACTAATTTTCATTTGCTTTGTGTCAAATAAAACTACTTTATCGCATCCCCAGCAACTAATATACAACGTGTTTTTATCGGGAGATAGCAAACAAGTGTACGCTTCACCCTGCAAAGGATAAATTCCCTTTATTTTTTTTGTTATCAGGTCAAAAATATACAAGGAATTATTGTCTTTGGTAACTACATACAACAGGTTTCTCGCATCATCTATCTCAATCCCTGCGGGAGAAATTTTATTCGGCCATTTTTTACCCAGAATATAACTATCTACCACAGCCAGCTTTTTATTGCTGATCGAATACTTCCATATACAATTATCGTTTCCGCCAGCTGCGTATAAATATTTTTCATCGGCGCTGAACTTTAGACCTAACCAGCTCTTTGCAATAACAACCTTGTCAATCACTTTTTGAGTAGCTACGTCAATCAACTGTAGACTCTGTTTGCTTTGGCCATTATTAGTAACTGCCAACATTTTTTTTGAGCTGCTAACTGCAATGTTTAAAGGCAGATCTCCTAAAGACAAACTTTTACCAGCAGGTGAAAGCATCCATCCATTTGGAAGAACCACCTGCTTTTGAGAAAAGGCTTGAATTGAAAGATTGAAAATAATAAAGCTGAGGAATATTTCCTTTTTCATGATTGTGAAATTATTTTACTAAAGATACAAATAGCTTCATTAATATCGCTGATTATTGGTATTAATTAAATGCTATGAAATAACCCAATGATATAACATTGTCAAATTAAATTAATTCAATTAACACAAAGCCCGAAGCCTAATGAAGAGCTGACTTTCTGGGCTTCGATTCTTGGATAAACTAAAAATAAAACTGTGATGGTTTCAAAAAAATACAGTCACTTTGTACTCTAAAATATACAACATGGCCTTATTATTTGAACCCCTCAGCATCAGAAGTATTACCCTCAAAAATAGAATAGCCGTATCGCCGATGTGCGAATACTGCAGTGAAGATGGTTTTGCCAACGACTGGCATCTAGTTCATTTGGGAGGTCGTGCAGTAGGCGGTGCAGGATTGGTTATCATGGAAGCCACTGCAGTTTCTCCAGAAGGAAGGATAACAGCCGGTGATCTTGGCTTATGGAAAGACGAACAAGTAAGCTTTTTACAGCGGATTGTTCAATTTATTGAATCACAAAATGCCGTTCCGGGAATACAGCTGGCACATGCAGGAAGAAAAGGAAGTCACCACAAGCCTTGGAATGGCGGTGAAGCATTAAATTCGGAATCGGGAGCCTGGCAAACCCTTGCCCCTAGCGCAATTGCTTTTTCCAAAGACGGCCCCTTACCCAAGGAGATGGATGCCGAAGATATTCAACGTTTCATCACTCATTATACCCATGCTGCAGAAAGAGCCATCAGGGCTGGCTTTAAAGTAATTGAAATCCACGCTGCCCATGGTTATTTACTCAACGAATTCATGTCGCCGCTCAGCAACCATCGTACGGATGATTATGGAGGATCCTTTGAAAATAGAATTCGTCTACTAGTAGAAATCACCAAAGCTACTAGAAAAGTGATGGGTGAAACACTGCCCTTGTTTGTGCGGATATCCGTTACCGATTGGGTGACAGGCGGATTCACCGAAGAAGATTCAGTGCAACTAGCCATTATTTTAAAAAGTCATGGTGCCGACCTCATCGATTGTTCTTCGGGTGGTAATTCTACTGAACAAAAAATACCCGTAGGGCCACTGTACCAGGTTCCCTTTGCAGAAAAAATAAAGAAAGAAGCTGCAATATTAACAGGTACAGTAGGCATGATCACCACTGCTCAGCAGGCAGAACAAATACTAGTGGAGCAAAAAGCCGACCTGGTTTTATTAGGACGCCTTTTACTAAGAGATCCCTACTTCCCATTACATGCAGCAAAAGAACTAGGGGCTGAAGTAGTATGGCCAGTGCAATATGAGCGAGGAAAATAAATTGATAACTGACAGTTATTTCATACTGCTTATTAATTGGACATACCTAATTATTGATACATAAAAACAATAGTCAAAATGGTTGGAAATACACTTATACAATTACCTGCAAAATTTATATCGTATTGCATCGTTACCCCTTGCATCTTATTGGCAATTTTTAACATGCAAATTTCAGCGCAAGTTTCAGGGAAAGTTCCTATAAGTGGTATTTATCCGTCATTGGCAACTTTCAATAACGAAGGCGAATGTGGTACAGGTGCAGTGGTTGATTGGGCTGGAAAGTTATGGGTGATTAGTTATGGACCGCACCTGCCTTTTGGGTCATCGGATAAGTTGTATGAAATATCTTCCGACTTGCAACAAATCGTCAGACCAGAAAGTATTGGAGGTACGCCGGCAAATCGCATGGTTCACAAAGAAAGCAACCAACTTTTTATCGGCCCTTACGTAATTGATGCCAAAGGAAATGTTCGAGTTATCCCTATAAAAGAAGCCCCAGGGAGATTTACAGGCACAGCGAGAAGCCTTTCTGATCCTGCCAATAAGGTGATTATTGCTACTATGGAACAAGGCTTTTACGAAGTGGATGTTCATTCATTGGCTGTTAAAACCCTGTACAAAGATGGCAACCAAATGAAAAAAGAAGGCGCCGAAAGTTACGAGAGCGATTTGCTATTGGGGGTACATGGAAAGGGTTTGTATTCGGGCCAGGGGGTATTGGTGTATTCAAACAATGGCGAGCAGGGAGACAGGGCATTGATTGATCCAAGCATAGAGGCTGGCTCCTTATCAGAATGGGATGGAAAAAAATGGAAATTAATCCGGCGCAACCAGTTTACAGAAGTTACCGGTCCCGGAGGTATTTATGGCAACGAACATCCAGCTACCGACCCTATCTGGGCTACAGGGTGGGATTACAAATCGGTGATTGTAGCTTTGAGAGACAAAGGTAAATGGTCCTTCCATCGGCTGCCCAAAGCAAGCAACAGTTATGATGGCGCCCATGGTTGGAATACAGAGTGGCCGAGAATCCGCAACGTTGGTACAAACAAAAAAAGCGATTACCTAATGACCATGCACGGAATGTTTTGGCAATTTCCACAAACTTTTAGTGCAGGCAACACTGCGGGAATTCGTCCTAGATCTGCTTATTTAAAAGTAATTGGCGATTATACAAGATTGAATGATCAGTTGGTATTTGGCTGCGATGATGCTGCAAAGTCTGAATTCCTTAATACGCGAAATGCAAAAGGTGGAATTGCAGGGCCGGGCCTATCACAATCCAATGTATGGTTTACCGCTATTAACCAACCCGATCATACCGGAACCAAAGATGCAAGCGGTTCAGTGTGGTTGAATGAAACAATTGCAGCAGGAGCAGTATCTGAACCCTTTCTATTTGCAGGCTGGATGAATAGGATTGCCTGGATTAAAAATGAGGGGGCTACTGTGGTGAATTTTACCTTTGAAATTAATAAAGCCGGTAACAACAAATGGAGTAGGTTAAAAACGATAACCGTTCAGCCAAACGGAACTGCATTGGTGAAATTTACTGCCATCGAAACGGGAGAGTGGATTCGTGTCAAGGGGGATAAGGAATGTAAAGCGACTGTTTCATTTGTATATAGTGATGAGGAAAAAAGAAATTCAACACCCGATCCCATTTTCAACGGATTGGCCAATGTTACCACTCAACAATCTATAGGTGGATTATTATATAGTTTGGGCGATAACCGTCGTTCTCTAGGCATTTTAGCCAATAGATCAGATGTAGGCCATTCATCAGAAACAGGCTACTATGAAATGGATGAAAAAATGAATATTGTGGCCAAAATGGATACCGGTACAAGCTCCTTTATACGCAATAAAGTTGGCATTCCAGACCAGGTAGTCACCGTAGATGCAGGTTCATTTTTAATTACAGATGATTCAAAAAGACACTGGCGCTTACCGCTGGGTAATGAAAAATATCAATTGCTGATGAAACATCAGTCGCTGCGCATTTGCAGAGAAGTAGCCACTGAACGTGACCTGTTCAGTTGCGGCGGTACTTTTTACGAGCTGCCGGCAGAGAATGCAGGCGGATATGCCAAAATAAAGCCAATTGCCTCCCACAATTTAAGGGTGAATGATTATACCACTTATCGGGGTCTATTAGTGATGACGGGTATTGAAGCGAATGCCACAAACGGTCCGCACATTTTTACATCAGCCGATAATAAATGTACCCTATGGGCCGGCGCAATTGACGATCTATGGAAACTTGGTAAGCCGCTTGGCAAAGGTGGCCCTTGGGTAAACAGCCTAGTGGAAGCAAGTATCCCATCCGATCCCTATTTATTTGGATCCTATGATAGTCGCAAACTTACGATTTCACATCAATCCAATAAACCAGTTCAATTCAGGATTGAGATGGACCCTACAGGAGACCAACGCTGGATGAATTACCAGACCATTACCGTACAGTCCAAAGAAAAGTATTCCATCATTTTCCCTAAACAATTGGAGGCACGTTGGATAAGATTTGTATCGGAAGAAAACGCAACGGTTACCACATGGTTGGAATATCAATAAATTATTCACAGCAAATTTTGAAATTTATTGTTTCCATTTTTCAACCGGGGACTTTGTTGCAATAAGCCCTACAAAGCTGAAGCCTACTGTATTTGAAAAACTTTCAGTTTTCAGTTAATCAGTTTTCAGTTAAAAGTTAACTCGTTCCAATCAAATCCGCTATCAGCGATGTCCAGCCGGTTTGATGACTCGCTCCCAATCCGCTTCCTGAGTCGCCGTGAAAATATTCGTAAAATAATACTAGGTCTTCATTACCAGGTTTTTTATAGAACCAGTTATGATTACCATTAAACTTGCGGTCGCCCTTGTCATCCATTGCCAAAAGGCTAACGACTCTTTCTGTCAAAACTTTTGATACTTCCACCAGATTTAAAAAGATGCCAGAACCTACCGGACATTCTACGGTAAGTTTATCTCCATAAAATTCACCATATTTCCGAATAGAACGGATAATTAAATAATTGATCGGAATCCATACGGGTCCACGCCAGTTGCTATTGCCACCAAAAAGATTGCTGGTAGAATCTCCTGGATCATATTGAATTTCATACCTGGTTCCATCAATGGTAACAGAATATGGATTGGCTTCATGGTATTTTGATAATGCCCTGATACCTCCCCCGGATAAAAATTCATCCTCACTGAGCAAGCGATGTAACAAGTGAATCAATCGATCTTTTTTAACCAGGGATATCAATATGCCTTCACCGTCACTATGTTCTTCATTGGGCCAGAATCGATTGTTTTTGGCACGGTAATTTTCAAACCACTCAATTCTTTTTTTAAAATCCGGAAGCTTTTTGAAGATTTCCATATCCATGATACTTACTG
>JBIIVV010000151.1:0-7685 GCA_044339235.1 Ferruginibacter sp. | reverse complement strand
CAGCACCTGCATTTGTAAGCGGAACGATTGCCTGGCAGGCAGCGTAGATATCGGGGAAATATAACAGTGCTGTTGATTTATAACGATAATCAGGAACAGTTTGTAAAACAGCCTCTGAAATAAATGCTAAAGTCCCTTCAGCCCCTATAAGCAAATGTGCCAATATATCCAACGGATGCACATAATCAACAAAAGCGTTTAAAGAATAGCCTACAGTAGTTTTAGTTTGATATTTCTTCCGGATTTTATTATAAAGTAAAATGTCACTTTTTATATGTTCACGAATCTCACTAAGATTTTGATAAAGCTCACCACATTCCTTTTCAAAACGTACATATTCCTCGTGATTTTCAGTGGAGAAAACTTTACCGTCAGGTAAAATAAATCGGATATATTTTGTAGTATGATAAGAATTCAACTTCACTCCACAACACATACCACTAGCATTGTTTGATAAAATACCACCCATCATTGCGGCACTTATACTGGAAGGGTCAGGGCCAATTTTTCGTTGATACTTTTTTAAAAAGGCATTTACCATAGCGCCGGTTATACCCGGCTGCACTCTCACCAAATCACCATTTGCTTCAATATTGATTTTATTCCAGAATTGGCTTAAGTCAACAAGTATTCCATCGGTTACTGATTGACCTGAAAGACTTGTTCCACCTGTTCGAAATACGATTGGAATATTATTTTGATGCGAAAATTGAAAGAGTGAAACAATTTCCACTTCATTTATTGGTTGCACGACTGCTTTAGGAGGCAAATAGTAAAAGCCGGCATCAGAAGCAAATGACATGACATCAATGTACTTCGCCCTGATACGACTTTCAGGTAAAATTTTGTTCAGCTCTTTAGCAATATCCATTTTTATCGTACTTGTTAGTCGCGTCATAGCAAATCTGCTTTCAAAAGTTTTTTTTAATATAAATAAAGTTTCTGCTTACTCTTTAATAACAGATTTAATCAGGCATTTATACACTTTTTTTTTGGATACCCAGACCACCTACTGACAATTATACAACATCGCCTTCTTTTAAATATTGCGGCAATGGCTTCAAACCAAGACCTACACCTGAAGGTGTACCAGTGTTGATTAAATCACCTGCTTCGAGTATCATAAACTGTGATAAGTAGTGAACGAGATAAAAACAATTAAAGATCATGGTCTGGGTGGTACCAATCTGTTTTGCTCGCCATTAACAGAAAGCGACATCGACAATTTGCGTACATCACTGATTTCTTCCTTCGGTACCAAATAAGGGCCCAAAGGACTGAAACTATCACATAATTTTCCTTTTGTCCATTGCCCCCCTCGTTCTAATTGAAAAGCCCTTTCTGAAACATCATGCGAAACACAATAACCGGCTATGTTTTCTTCTGCTGCTTCAGAAGCAGAAAG
The DNA here is from genome assembly GCA_044339235.1 of Ferruginibacter sp. Lineage (GTDB taxonomy): Bacteria > Bacteroidota > Bacteroidia > Chitinophagales > Chitinophagaceae > Ferruginibacter. Next base: position 6,280 of record JBIIVV010000151.1, on the reverse strand, counting down.
ATATCTTGCATCTCTACCAATAAAAATACCCAGCTCTGCCTCCAAATCTGTTTTTACACTGTTTCTTGGAATAATAATATTGTCATAAGGACCAACTACAGTGTTTGCTCCCTTCTGAAAAACGATAGGCTCTTTTGGAATAGCCATTCCCGACTCAGCAGCGTGATCAGAATAATTCAAACTGATACATATCACTTTTCCAGGGCGGCCTACACATGAAGCCCACCTTACATTTTCGGCCACGTCTGGCATTGCATCAATATCATTTATAGCATTGACGATTTCATTAAACCCGTGTTCCTGAAAACACATCCTATCCCAATCTTTAAATAAATGAGACACATCTTTTCATTTTCCATTACTGGCGAAAACGCCTGGCCTTTCTTTACCGGACTCACCAAAGCTTATTAGTTTCATATCACGATGTTATATTTTTCAAACTATAAATTCAACTGCTGGTATTCCATTAAACCCACAATCACGAATTACAAAAAGAGAACCTGCTAATGGCTGCTGTTTTAATTCTACCTCCGTAAGTCCAACCTTTGCCGTGGTGATATATAAATATTCAAGATGCTCACCACCGAATGTGCAGGAAGTAACTTTTCTACCGGCATTTTTACAACATCTATTTTTTCGCCGGTAACAGGATTCCATCCTGAAGCCTGCCAGCCATCCCAATGTGCTATCCAGAGCATTCCTTCGTTATCTATTGTCATTCCATCCGGGTAACCATCTGTTGTTTCAATTTTGATGATCACTCTTTTGTTACTGATATCGCCGCTGCTCATGTTTCATCAAGGTCATTTAAAATAACCTGGGCACCTTCTTTTGCAAGTTGCCGACAAATCTCAAAACCAATTCCCTGGCCCGCTTCTGTTACTATGGCTGTTTTGCTTTCAAAACTCATAACAATCGTATATTTTGATTCTAAATAATAAAAGTCAATTTCAGCTATAAACTTTTACTTCCTGCATGTCATATTTTAATGCGAATCTCTTGCTATTGCACTTCCCGATCCACCCTTTAAAAAATCCATGTCAGCACCAAGATGCGCTTGCTCTACATGGGTTTGGTACAAACGCACATAACCACGGGAATGTATCTTTTCTGTCTGCTTCCATTCAGCTTTACGTATAATTAATTCTTCTTCTGACACTTCCAGTTCCAGTGTTCTGGCATGTGCATCAAGACTAATGATATCTCCATTCCGCACCAGCGCTAAAGTACCTCCTGCTGCGGCTTCCGGTGATACATGCAACACTACCGTACCGAAACCAGTGCCACTCATTCTGCCATCTGAAATACGCACCATATCTGTAATACCCTGTTCTAATACTTTTTTAGGCAGCGCCATATTTCCCACTTCAGCCATACCAGGATAACCTTTTGGTCCAACATTTTTAAGCACCATAATAGAGGTGGCATCAATGTCTAATGCAGGATCATCAATACGTGCATGATAATCTTCGATGTTTTCAAACACTACGGCCTTGCCTGAATGTTTTAATAATGCTGGACTTGCAGCAGAAGGTTTTATTACTGCACCATTTGGTGCAAGGTTTCCTTTTACTACTACAATACCTGATTCCGGTTTAAAAGGTTCCAACATAGTACCTATCACATTACGGTCGTATACTTCTGAGCCTGCACAATTTTCACCCATGGTGTTTCCATTCACCGTAATTGCATCATTGTGAATAATGCCTTTCATTTCTTTTATCAAAGCAGGCAAACCGCCGGAATAATAAAGGTCTTCCATATAGTTTTCACCAGAAGGCTGCAGGTTGGCAAGCAACGGAATCCGTTGAGAGAATTTATCAAAATCATCAATGTTTAAGTCAACGCCAATTCTACCTGCAATTGCTAATAAATGGATTACAAAATTAGTAGAACCGCCAATAGCAGCATTTATCATGATGGCATTTTCAAAAGCCTCCCGGGTTAGAATTTTATCCACAGTCAGATCTTCTTTTACCATTTCGACAATCCGCCTGCCGGACAATCGCGACAAAACTTTACGTCTTGAATCCGCAGCAGGTATGGAGGCATTGTTCGGTAACGACAGGCCTAATGCCTCCACCATAACAGCCATAGTGGATGCAGTACCCATCACTGCACAATGGCCTTGTGTCCTGGCCATACAGGCTTCTGCTTCAACAAATTCTTCCGTAGTTATCTGACCTAATTTATGTGCTGCATCAAAGCGCCAGACATCTGACGTTCCAATATCTTTTCCCTTCCAATGCCCTTTCAACATAGGACCACCGGAGATCACCAATGTGGGAATATTTACACTACATGCCCCCATAACAAGAGAGGGAGTTGTTTTATCACATCCGCAAAGCAACACAACGCCATCCACTGGGTTTGCACGAATAGATTCTTCTACATCCATGCTTACCAAATTTCTGTATAACATGGCGGTAGGCTTAATTAAAGTTTCACCTAATGACATTACCGGGAATTCAACCGGGAAACCACCAGCTTCAAGTACGCCTTTTTTTACAGCTTCTGCCAGGTCCCGAAAATGTGCATTGCAGGGCGTTAGTTCACTCCATGTGTTACAGATGCCAATTACAGGTTTACCTTCAAACATATCTGCAGGTATTCCCTGATTCTTCATCCATGCACGGTAAATAAAGCCGTCTTTTCCTTTACGGCCAAACCAGTCGGCACTTCGCAATCGTTTTTGTTTCATAAGAAATAAATTTGCGCTCATTGAGCTTTATACTTGAATAAAATTCGCATTATGCCAACTGCTTAAAAAATACTCCTTTTTTTATTATCTATTTTTTTATCAACAGCATTGAATTAAACCCCAATAGTTGTAATTATAAGTATATATACCGCTATTTACATTTTGTAAATGCAACTAATTCTTTTAAATTTTCAACAAAGTCATTTTAGAAAAGAATCTACTCCACCACAAGGCCTCAATATGTTGCCCTGCCACCAGATATATCGAAAATAAACCCGGTAGAAAAACTGTTTTCATCAGATACGATAAAGCAACAAACAGCAGCCGCTTCTTCAACTGTTCCTAAACGATTCATAGGTATTTTAGCGAGCATATAGGCCAACTGCTCTTTAGAAGTGTCTTTATTCATAGCCGTTTTGATAACAGCAGGTGCTAGTCCATTTACAGTAATATTTGAATCTGCATATTCCTTTGCCACCCCCTTGACCAAACCGATTACTCCCGCTTTAGTTGCCGAGTAACCCACCATTCCAGGGTTCCCTTCCTTACCAGCCATTGAGGAAATAAGCAATATACGGCCACGGCCAAATTTTTCCATTATTTTCAATGTATACTTTGTAACAAAAAATGCGCCCCGCAAATTAATTTTAAATACTCTATCAAACTCATTGGTACTATAATTAGTAATTTTTGTACTTGTAGGGCCTACAATGCCGCCACAATTTATCAAAATATCAATTTTTTGCCATTCCTTCTCTACCTGCAAAATGCCGTTGGCTACCTGGGTTTCTATACTAATATCAATTTGATAGCCCCTGACTTCTAAACCATTCTTTTTAAATTCCTCAACAGTTTCATCTAACATTTCTTTATTCAAATCAAATAAAGCTAGAATAGCACCTTCCATGCCAAGTCTAAAAGCAGTGGCTTTCCCAATACCCATTGCTGCTCCTGTAATTATAGCAACTTTGTTTTTAAATCTTCCCTTCATAATATTGCTTATTTTAATTATTAATAAAAGTTTGTTTTTGGGAACCTAAGCCTTCGATCTTTAATTCTACCACATCTCCGGGAATTAAAAATTGTTGTGGCATTTTTCCCATTCCAACACCTGGTGGCGTACCTGTAGAAATAATATCGCCAGGTTCCAAAACCATAAATTGAGACAGATACCAGATAATATAATCCACACTAAAAATCATTTTATTAGTATTTCCCTGCTGCATGATTATATTATTTACTTTCAACTCCATCGCCAATTGCTGTACCTCATTGATTTCCTCTTTTGTTGCCATAAAAGGACCTAATGGGTTGAAACTTTTACAAGATTTTCCTTTTGTCCATTGCCCCCCTCGTTCTAACTGAAAAGCCCTTTCTGAAACATCATGAGAAATACAAAAACCTGCTATATAATTATTAGCTTCATCAATTGAATCTAAATAGGAAGCTTCTTTGCCTACTATAACCCCTAATTCAATTTCCCAATCCGTTTTAATGCTTTTTTTGGGTATGATGACGTTGTCGTAAGGACCGGAAATTGTATTGGTTGCTTTCATAAAAATGACAGGCTCGTCTGGTATTTTCATCCCGCTTTCTTCTGCATGGTCGGAATAGTTCAGCCCAATACAAACAATCTTATGAGGTCGGGCAATACAGGAGGCCCAACGTTCACTTAAATTCACCCTCGGCAAATCGGCTCCAGCAGCAATTATTGCTCTTAGTTTTTCAAGGCCCCCATCAGCAAAAAATTCAGGATTCCAGTCATCGAAATAATCAGAAAGGTCTAACCTCTCATTTTGCGCATTTAAAAGCCCAGGTTTTTCATTTTTCCCTTCTCCGAATCGTATTAATTTCATATCATTAGTTTTGTACTTTGATCAGGTTTTAATTATTTTATAAATCAGGCGTATGATAAATCCGCTTCCCCTTTACGCTTATTTCTACATCAACCAAATATTTTTTTAACCCGTTTATATTCACAGTAATTCCCAGACCGGGCTTATCCGGAACATGTATGTACCCGTTATCATCAGGGATAATTTTCTCCACAGAAATTTCTTTCGCCAGTGATTTTAGTTCGATTGGATATTCGCTTATATCATCCTTTTCAATGCCTGCAAAAGGCTGCAGAGATGCGCTTAATGCCAGATGAGAAGTGAACGTATGATTTACATAAGATATTTTTCTTTCTTGGGCAAGATCTACGACACGTTTTGCCACGGATATTCCACCAATTCTACCTGCATCAATCTGTATAAATTTAAGGCCTGCATTTTGAACCATTGCTTGCGCCTGATGAAAATTATTACAACCTTCGCCACCAGCAAGAGCAACAGCAGGCAAAGAATCGGAAAGCCTTTTATACGAGTCAAGCGCCATATTACAAAATGGCTCCTCTAACCAATAAGTATTTACTGAACGAAGGGCGTTTAGCCGCTGTTGCGCCTTAGTTACATCTTCCACCCATGCTGTACCTGCGTCTATCATTAAGTGCACACTTTCTCCTACTCCCTCGCGGGCAGCGTTTAGGTGCGCCACATCACTTTCTACATCTGCCTTTCCAAATGGCCCCCATCCAAATTTCACAGCTTTATAACCTGAAGACCTGGCAGCCTGGGCCTTATTAAAGGTCTCCTGGGGAGTATCACCAAATAATTGGGAAGCATAAGGTAATTTTGGATAGGCCTTTTTATACCCCAATAACTTGTAAACTGGTTCATTCATTTTTTTTCCAAGTAGGTCCCATAACGCTATATTGATACCGGAAACGGTATGATCTGCTTGTAACAAATCCAACGAATTTTGATAAACTGCAGCAGAAATATTCTCAATATCTTTAATGCAGTTAATATCCATTCCCTCTACTGAATAACTTACTGGTTTACATGCACTATGCGACATAGGGCACACATAACTGGCAATACTCGTAAGTGGTGATGCCTCGCACTCGCCCCAACCCTCCAGCCCTCCGGCTCTTACTCTAACTAATAAAGCATCCTGGCTTCCATCCCCAATGTCTAAGACCTCGGGCATACTCAGGTAAAAAAAATCTACTGATTCAATTTTCATAATTGTCTTTTAATTGTTATAAAACAGGGTGTGTTTAAAAAGTTATACTAAGCCCGCCGTCAACAACTATCACCTGTCCGGTGATATATGATGCATCTTCACCGGCAAGAAATAGAGCTACACCAGCTACTTCGCCGGGATATCCAGCCCTTCTCAGAGGCAAATGCTGGCCGTCGACATAGTTATCCCTGAACCATTTTGTATCTATCTCGTTTATCCCATCGGTGACAGACATTGGCGAATTTATAAACCCTGGTGCTATTGCGTTTACCAATATGCCCCTGTCAGCTAGTTCTAAGGCCATTGATCTGCAATATTGGTTGATCGCGGCCTTTGCCATTGAATAACTGCTTCCATGCATTTCTGCCCTAGTTCCATGAATTGAAGAAATATGAACAATTCTTCCGCCAGTGTTCATGAATTTGACGGCTAATTGGGAAATTAGCACACATCCATTCACCATACAGTCGAAAATTATCCGCCATCGGTCAATGTCCATTTCAATAGGGT
>JBIIVV010000150.1:0-7711 GCA_044339235.1 Ferruginibacter sp. | reverse complement strand
TCTTTGGTTGCTTTATTCATAGTAGCAGAATCTTTAGCAAAAAGGCTGTCCAATTCGTTCAGTTCTTTGTAGTAAGTGGCTCCTTGTTGTTGAAGTGCAGATTGGTATTCTTGCAATTCTGCACTGGCTTTTTCCGCTTCAGGCATTGATCCAATTAATTCATCAAAGCTGATATAGCCGATTTTTTGAGTTTGTGAAACTGCCGTACCCGGTAGGCCGAAAATTGAAATACCAAATACAAGTGCTACGATTAGATTTTTCATTGTTGTTTTGATTGTTTATTTGTTTATAGTTTGTTTTAGAAGCCTATTGGCTGCATATGAATCTTTGATTGTGATTTATTTAACACTTAAAAATTTCAACACCTCATCACTTTTGTCAAGTTTTGGGTCGGCAAATATAACGGTAATTCCTTCACTTTTGTCCAAAATAAAATCATAAGAACGTTCTATCGCTAATTTCTGGATCGCTACATACACCCTATCTTGAATAGGTTTTATTAGTTCCTGCCTTTTTTTGAATAAATCCCCTTCAAAGCCAAAATGTTTTTTTTGAAGATCTCTTACCTCTTTTTCCCGATTGTAGAGCTCGTCTTCTCGCTTTTTTTTGAGCTCGTTGCTCAACATAACTTGCTCAGCATCATAGTCTTTGTACATTTTATCGAGTTCTGCCTGTTTTTTTTCAATTTCCTGCTGCCACTGACTGCTAAACTGGTCCAACTTGATTTGGGATTCTTTATAATCCCCCAACTTTTCAAGGATATATTTGGAATCAATCACTGCATAGCGCTGGGCATGGGACAATACAGAAACGAGCAAAAAGAGGGGTACAATAAATAATTTTTTATGCATCTTGCTATTTTTACAAATCAGTCAATCTTTATTCTGGCTCCTGGCCTAGCATAAAGGTGAATTTAAACGCGCCTTTCATAGGTTCGCCTTCTTTTATCCTGTCAAATCCTAAGCCATAGTCAAATCCAAGTAATCCAAACATAGGTAAAAAGAAGCGCATTCCTATACCTGCCGAACGGCGTAATTTAAAAGGGTTGTAGTCGTTGAATTTGTACCAACCATTGGCTGCTTCAAAAAAGCCCAATCCATAAATCGTACTACTCGGATTGGTGCTGAATGGATAGCGTAATTCGAGTACATACTTATTGAATATGGTAAAAAATTCAGTAGGTGTTCCATTATCAGGGTTGACCTTTGGATCACTAGTGGAATAAATCGGGTATCCTCTTTGCGCAATGATATCTTTTCCCAATAAAGCATAGGTATTATTTAGACCAGCATCTCCCAGCTGAAACCTTTCAAAAGGAGAAACTTCAAGGTCTTTACTGTATCGGCCAATAAATCCGTATTTGGCAGCAGCCTTAATGATGAATTGCTTGTTTTTTTCCGCTCCACGGGCTAGTCCGATGGGAACATAGAATTCTGCGTTAAAACGCCATTTGTGAAATTCAGGAAATTTATATGGATTTTGTCCAGGCTTCATCATTCCAAGTTTTGAATAGGGCAGCGTAAATTGACCACTTAGCAAAAAGTTAGATCCCCCTGTTGGAAAAATTGGACTTCCCTGCGTTGAATTTCTAGCGAGGGACAGTTTTAAACTAATGTTAGTGGAATTGCCAGTACTAATACCCTTGAAAATGTTGGGATAATTCAATAATTTATACTGCTGAACAGTGAAAGAATACATCATTGAAAAATAATCATCCGGCCATTTCAATTGCTTGCCGAGTGAAACACTCGCACCAATGATTTTTATAAAGGAGGTGTCGCCACAAGTCATGCAATACTGGCCATACATATTATAGGTATTGGACTGCTTGGTATTGTAGAGGCTTACTGAAAAAGAATTCCTTTTTTTACCGCCTAACCATGGCTCTGTAAAAGAGAAATTGTAGGTTCTGTAGGCCCTACCATTGGACTGAATTCTAGCACTCAGTTTTTGTCCGCTACCGGAAGGTAATGGATCCCAGGTTTTTTTGTTGAAAATATTATTAATCGAAAAGTTGTTGAAAGTGATACCCAGCGTACCTGTCAAGCCAATATATCCACCGAAACCAGCAGATAGTTCAAGCTGATCACTTGATTTTTCCTCTACCTGCCAAGTGATATCTACTGTGCCATCATCGGAATTGGGCACCACATTCGGATTTGTTTTTTCAGGGTTGAAAAAGCCCAGTTGTCCAAGTTCCCTTTGAGTACGAATTAAATCAGCCCGACTAAATTTTTCACCGGGAACGGTTCTTAATTCTCTTCGAACAACAAAATCCTTTGTTTTTTCGTTGCCACTAATTTCTATTTTACCTATCGTTGCTTGCGGACCTTCCTGCATCCGAATTTCAAAGTCAATGGTATCCTTGTAAACAGCAGTTTCTACTGGGTCCACTCTAAAGAAAAGGTACCCGTCATCCATGTACAAACTTTGCACATCGCCCCCTTCAGAATTAGGTATTTTCCCTAAGCGTTTATTTAAAACTTCTAAATTATAAGTATCACCCTTTTTAATTCCGAGTAATACATTCAATATGGAATCTGAATATTTTGTCTGTCCTCTCCAGGTAATATTGCCAAAAAAATACTTTTTCCCTTCATTCACCTTCAAATGCAGGTCAATATTGCCTTTGGGAGTATTAATAGCAGTATCGGCAACAATTACAGCGTCTCTAAAACCCTGGGAATTATAAAAATCCAATACACTTATCTTGTCTTCATCGTATTTTTTTGGATTAAATTTAGAGGAAGTGAAAAATTTAAAACGAAAATAGGGATCAATAAAATCTTTTGTTTTGGTAACGGACAAGTAGTCCATATCCCTCATATATTTTTTAAAGCTAGGCCGAGTACTAGTGTCTCCATAAGGGCTTGTCTCAACGGTTGGGAAAAGAGTCATTCTAGACAACTCCTTGGTCCCTTTCATGCGTTTTTTCAGTTTTGCGTCAGTGATATTTTCATTGTTGGCGAAATTGATGGTATTTACTTTTACCTTATTGCCCTTGGTAATATTAAAAACCAGCGTAACAGCATTGAGCATTGAAGGAGAGGGCTTTTCTTTTACTTCCACTTTTACATTACGGAACCCTTTATCGGAAAAGAATTTCTGAATCACATCAATGGCACTGAGTTTCATATTATCTGTCACTACCCTGTCTTTCGATAACCCTACTTTTGTTTCTAGGTCGTCTTTTTCACTTTTTTTGATTCCAATAAATTTAAAATCCGATAGCCTTGGTCGTTCAGTAATTGCCATCTCAATGTAAAGATCGTTCCCCTCTAATTTGGTTAAAAATACCTGCACATCCACTACCAAGTTCTGCTTCCATAATTTATTAATGGCTTTGCTGAATATATCGGTTCCAGGTATGGTAAGTTTATCTCCAATTGCTAAGCCAGAAATTGAAATGATTAAATTTTGGTCAAATGCCTTGGCGCCAGTTACGGTTATTCCGGCTAAATTGAACTGTTTGGGTGTTTTTGTATCAAAAATTTCCAATAATCGGGGATCAACGGAAACAGCTGGCAGGGTGTCATTTTGGCCAAATGCCCATTGAGTACTCAAAACTGCGACAATAATCAATAAATAATTCTGGTAATTCCTCGGCATTAATTTTTTTTTACGATGGGCAATATACTTGCAATATTGAAAACTATTTGTTAAACCATAATATTAAAAAACCCTTTTTGAGTCATTTAAGGAACTTGAAATCCCTCAATTTTACTGGATACTAGGTTTTTTGCCATTTTAATGGCTATAAATTATTTATATTTTATGTTTCGGGCAAATTATCCAGTTGGGCAGTGATCTTACCAAACCTTCTTTCCCTGTTTTGGAAATCTATAATCGCCTCATATAAATTGTCTTTTCTAAAATCTGGCCATAAAGTGGCGGTAAAGTAAAGCTCTGCATATGCAAGCTGATAAAGCAAAAAATTACTGATTCGAAATTCACCACTTGTTCTAATCATTAATTCAGGGTCTGGGAATTTGCTGGTAGACAAATATTGCTGAAAAACAGGCTGGGAAATCGTCTCGCAGTCTAGTTGACCGGATTTAACATCCAAAGCTATTTGCTTTACGGCATCCAGTATTTCCCATCGACTGCTATAGCTCAATGCCATCACTAGATTCATTCCTGTATTTACTTGCGTTTCCTCCAGGGCTTCTTGGAGTTCATTTCTGGCTGCAGCAGGTAGCATACTCATGTCACCGATTACGTGAAGCCGAATATTGTTTTTGTTTAGCGTAGGCACTTCATTTCGAATCGTGTCTATCAATAATTCCATTAACCCACTGACTTCCTCCGCAGGGCGGTCCCAATTCTCTGTGCTAAAGGCATACAGTGTCAGGTATTCAATGCTCAATTCAGCGCAGCCCTCCACTATGTTTCTAACACTTTCTACTCCGTGAAGATGGCCAAAAAGGCGATCCTCTCCTTTATCCTGAGCCCACCTGCCATTCCCATCCATTATAATGGCGATGTGGCGGGGTAGCCGTTGAATATTAATACTGTCCTTTAAACTCATATTTACAGAAAGGTTATTAGTCAGGATGGACCTGTCTAAGGGCTGCAAAAGTAATAAAAATTAGTTGGAATAAGCGTTTTGAGGAAATGTTAACAGTTTATTGAATTCACTTGCGTAAAGTAGTTAGCCTTGGCAATTAATAAAAATTGCCATCATTTGGCGCTAGGGCATTTATAAGTACTAATGCTGAATGAAATGCCTAATTCTGCGATAATATACTGGTCTTTTTGCTTGCTTAATCCACGTTGCCGTCCCTCTACTCCAATGAGAGCACCTGTCTCGTAACTCCTGTCCTGCAAAACACCTGCTAAGGAGCTTTGGCCATTGAGGACTGGGAATTTATCTATGCCAACGTAGGTGGTGCTTACATCATCTAGATAATCGGTAAGGGTTAGCCGGTGGGTGATTTGGAAAGAAAGGTTTACATTATTGGAAAGATTGTATTTGACACCTGCTCCAATCGGAAAGCAGATAGCTAAACTGCCATAAGGACTCCTTTTGATGCCAGTGGTAGGATCCGAATAATCTATATTTTGACCTTCAGTACCTAATGGCCTTAAATACACCTGTTTGCCTTCAAGGTAACAATAAGGATTATAGCTAAATGCACCCACTCCCAGTGCAACAAAGGGGGTGAAGGAATAATAGGGGTCGCCTGGAATAAATTTAAAGAAATTAAAATCCCCTTGTACGGCCAACTCGAAAATATCGGTATTGAAACTTAGATTTCTTCTTTTTTGAAAATCATCTTCGCTGTAAATGTCGCTATATCCTAACTGAGCATAGTGTGCACTTGCCCTTATCCCCAAGTAATTGTTAAACTGTTTTTTATAAAAGATCCCTACTGCAGGTTTTGGGCGGTTGATTTTACCCCGGGTGTTTAGATCTCCGAAATAGTGAGCTGCTCCAACTGTGAATCCAAACTCTCCTAATTGTTCATATGCATCCTGCTGCGCAGCAACGTTTAAAAACGGTGACAGTAAAACCAATAGCGCGAGGATGTATTTTTTCATAAATGCTAATTAACAGTATGTTCTATAAAACGAATTTACAATTGACTTCTTATCAAGGAAGATCTTTTGTAATTTGTTTAACAATTGCAAAAATACAATGAATTATGGATTACGTTTATCAAAGCCCCAGGAAAGCTTGTTGCGTAATGTTTGAAGAAAATTATTTTCATTCAATCGAATTAGGTTAATTCCAAACTCCTCCTTTTTAACTGCTAGTTGCGCCTCCTTGGGAACTACAACCCTCCGACTATCGAGTGTACAAATAAAGGAGTCAGTTCTGCCCTCTACTTCAAAAGATATAATATTGTTATCAGGAACTACAATGGGGCGAATGTTTAAATTATGGGGTGATACAGGAGTAATAACAAAACTACGGCTATCTGGAAAGACAATGGGACCGTTGCAACTCAATGAATACCCCGTGGAACCAGTGGGTGTAGCTACAATGAGCCCATCAGCCCAGTAGGCATTTAAAAACTCTCCATTTAGATAAGTATGGATTTTTATCATTGAGGAGGAATCCTTTTTTTGAATGCTAAATTCATTTAAACCGTAGGGTACCTTATCAAAAATAGGGATATCGGCATCCAAATGAATTAAAGTCCTGTTATCGGTTACGTAGGTTCTTTCTGCCAATGCTTTTATTGCAATGCGGATATCTTCTTTGCCAATATTGGCTAGAAAGCCCAGTCTTCCATAATTGATTCCCAAAACTGGTATTCCTTTATCCTGTACAAATGTTACCGTGTCAAGCAAAGTGCCATCTCCCCCCAAACTGATCACACAGTCAATCGAATCATCCAGATCTTCGGCAGCGTTAAAGGTGGAATATTTATCCGTCATGTTGACGGCAGAATAGAACTGGTTGAAAAAGTCTTGAAAAAAAACAGGTTCTACCGCATGATTTTTCAGTTCTTCCAGCAATATCACCATGTCCTTATGTTGGTCATTTTCGATACCACGGCTGTAGATAGCTATTTTCATGTAAATATTTTAATATTAATAGGCCGAACCTGCTCATCGGGCGTATTGTAAAGCAGGGCCCTATTTTATTTTTATAATAACTTCCGAATTTTAACTAAGCAACCGATCAATAAAAACACTTCGCCCTGCAATTTGCCGTTTTTCGGATGATAAATATAGTTAAACTATATGGAGGAGTTATATCTAAAATTTAAAAATTTGGCTTAGCGGGTTTCAAAAAACAGGCTATTTTGCCCCAATTGATTAAAACTGTATTCGATTTTTAAACTGATATCATATAAAGTCAAAATATCAATACCAAAACCCCCGGTATACAGCAGGCGGTTATTCAGATTGGTGCCATACTTTTTTTTATTATAACAGTAACCGGCATCTATATAGGTTTTGGCAAATATCGAAAAGGGAAGTGAGGGAATTAAACTAGATGAAAAGGGCATGGGGATTGAAAATGAAAACAGTTTCTTTTTTAGGGTGGACTTAAAAATTCCAAATGCAACACCATCTACAACATAATATTCCAGCCCTCTCAAATTGGCATTTGCATAGCCGATCGCTTTTTGATTAATATAGGGTTGTTCAAAAGGAAGTTTTACATTTCCTATGACTTGTAAACTGGTATACCAATTATGAGCATGTGCCCAAAATTTATTGTAAGCAGCTTCAACAACCAATCGGTTGGTGCCTCCTGTTAATCCAAGCCCCCTTTTTGACAGGGTAAAATAGCTAGTCACCCCTTTTAACGCATAGGCAGCGTTGTTTGCATTGGTATATTGGTAGGTATAAGTAAAGTCAAGTAATCCGCTTGTATTGCCTTTGGTGTTAAAATAATTTGGATTGAATGATGCAGATACTACAGAATCGCTTACAGTTAGGCTTGAGTAGGCGATGTTAAAAAGGTGTCGAAATAAAATTCCTTTTTGTAGGCGCAAACTAATATTTCCGTATGCATTTTTTTTAACAAAGTTATCATTTGTAAAGAAAAGAATTTTATTATCAGCAGATGTTTTATAGGCTACCTCCCTGTTTTCGGAAAAACCGCCCCCTACTCCAAAACCCTGTGTGAGTGCACTGTTGCTATAAGGCTGCGAATAAGAAAAGGCTAGATTTTTCGTATAGCCATTCAACACATACAGATGGAGGGGATCTCTTCTTCCACTGAAATTGTAATGTTCAAATTTTACCCCAT
>JBIIVV010000019.1:0-25417 GCA_044339235.1 Ferruginibacter sp. | reverse complement strand
ATTTCACCTAAGAGTTGGCATAATATTTCAACTCTATTATATCATTGGGCAAAGGCATTTGATTCCAGCATTGATGGATTGACAATGCAGTACCCACAGCGGTTGCCTGGGCCATAGAGGCTGCAAACACTTCTTTGTCTGGGAAAAACTTTGCAAGCAAATTCATATATACCGAGTTTTTACCAAAGCCCCCATCGACAAAAATTCTTTTGGTATCAGTACCTCGTAAAACCAATTGCGTTGAAAAAATCTGTTGGGCAATAATATCAAGAATCAATTGGTGATATGCTTCGATATCAGATGTAAATGAACTAAGGTCCCTTTTTGAAAAATCAGATTCTTTTAAATTGATAGGGCCATCGCCTTGTTGAATGTCATGCTGCAAGTCAATTACGACTTGAGCATCATAATCAATATCCTGATAACGGATGACACTTTGATTAAAATGATCTGCGATTCTATTTACCTGCTGCTCATGTTCGTATCCAGCAAATAAACGGGAAGCTTTTACTGGCTTTCCCTCATAAGTCATAAAACAGAGGCAGTCATTGGATAATTCTTCATCGGTAAGCGGTGTTTGGTTAAAAGGATTTAAACTGATACACCAAGTTCCGGTTGAGATTAAAACAAATGGTTCATGAAAATTTACGAGGTAAGGAATTAATGCAGCTGAACTATCATGAAGGCCGATACCCACGAAATAGTTATTGTCCATAAAATTAGTAGTCAACGCCTCATTGCCAGGAAAAATAGGTGCCAATTTTTCTAACGCCCCTTCTTGTGTTACCCATTGGTGATATTGCATTTTATTAAAATCCCAGAGATTAGTATGGCATCCAATACTAGTAATATCTGAGCAGGGAATACCACTAATCAGATAACTGAGGTATTGCGGCAAATGAAGTGCGTATTTTATTTTTTTAAATAACTCAGGCCTTTCATACTTGATGCGATACAATTGCATACCAGAATTTAAACTCCCTAAAACAGGCGAAGCTGTTTGATGAGTGAAAGACTGCACACCTCCATAGGTGTCATAAAATTGATGATGGAGTGTATCAGGATATTTTTTTAAATAATTGTACAATGGTGTAAGTGAATTCCCATTTTCATCTATATAAACTAAACTGGCCCCATAAGAAGAAAAATTAATCGCTTTGATAGAAAACTCCTCCATACTGATAACTTCCTGCAAAGAATCAATAATACTTATCCTAAGACTTTCTAAATTATCGCATTCATCCCCATCCTCATCGAGTGTCTCAGGAAATTTTGCTGATTTTTCATACACGATTTTATATTGACTATCAAACAGGAATAATTTTTTGTTGGTTTTACCAACATCAAAAATTGCTATAACTGGTATACTCGCCATAGGTATTTTATTGCCTTTTTAATAATTTTAGTAATGGATATCTCGCAACCTATCTATTCTGTTAAACAACCTTAGATAGAATGAATGGTATTTCAACAACTTTCTACAAACCTGTTGCCACTGTTGTCTGTCCCCGTTCTTTAATCAACTGCTCCCTGACTTTCAGATCACGGAATAATTGAACTGGCTGTAAAGCACCACCAGCTCTTAGTCTTGCCTCAGCCACCAACGGACGCACATCTGTTCTATAAGCAGCCTGCAATATTTCCTGCGCTTTCACTACATCATTAACAGCCTGTGCTTCTTTTAATGCTTTTGTATTTACTATCAATGCTTGAGCATAAGCAATCATAATTGCTTCAATGGATTGCAATAAATCTTCCAAAGGATCCTTTACATTATGGCTTGCATCAATCATCCAAGCTAAGTCAGTGGCATGATTCATTGCCTTTGCATCCATCCCTTCTACTAGTTCGTTGAAAATTAAAAATAACTGATATGGATTAATGCTGCCCACAGTCAAATCATCATCACCGTATTTGCTATCATTGAAATGAAACCCTGCCAACTTATCCTCCATCATCAATAATGAAACAATCTGTTCAATATTGGCATTGGGCAAGTGGTGGCCTAGATCCACTAATGTATATGCTTTTGGTCCTAATTTGGAA
The DNA here is from genome assembly GCA_044339235.1 of Ferruginibacter sp. Lineage (GTDB taxonomy): Bacteria > Bacteroidota > Bacteroidia > Chitinophagales > Chitinophagaceae > Ferruginibacter. Next base: position 23,371 of record JBIIVV010000019.1, on the reverse strand, counting down.
GTATATAAAAGGGATTGCCCCCAATCGCCTACCGTAGTAGAATAAAAATTGGGCTCATAAGCCTTATACTCCACAAATACTTTCCAATCGGCCGGCAAGGCGGCGTAAATCTCCTGCAAACTTTCGTAGGTATTCTGCCAAGCGGTTCTGAAATTCAATTGGCCAGGAAAACAAGAACCATCTGCTAGCCACACGGTCAGTGATTTTGACCCTAATGCGACCCCTTGGTTAATCACTTCTATATTATGATCAATGGCCTGTCTGCGAACCGCCTTATCAACATGCTGCAGAGATCCGAATTTATAACTATGCGTTTGTGACTGTTGGTCTTGAAAGGTGTTGGAATTAACCGCGTCAAATTTTAGATTATGTTTTGCTGCCAGCGTTTTAATAGCAGTTGCATCAGATGGAATATCCCATGGAATATGTAATGAAATAGCACCGCTTGACTGATTGAGGGCATGCAATAATCCGATATCCTCTATTTTCTGTTCTAAATTTCCAGGTTCTCCAGCTCCACTAAAACGGCCAAATCTAGTTCCTCCTGTACCCAATGCCCAACTCGGAATGGCAACTTGAAAGTCAATCAGTTTTTGTAGGATGGAAGCTGGATTGTTTATACCTGATACAATATATTCAAAACTCCGTTGGTGAGCTGCAAGATGATTGCCGTTACTTTCTTCGATCCATTGCTTATTTAATAACATACAGTGTATTTTTATTGCTACTTAATAGTATACTTTAATCTAAATGAAAAACTTCTTGTAATGGAATACTAACCGGGGAGTTGTCTGAATTGCTATCCATAATATCCTTCATATAAGCCCACCACTTTTGCATTACCGGATGTAAAGGCAGTTCATCTAGCAGCATAGGATCCTTCACTTTCAATACACCAAATAAACTACCAGAAGCTTCTTCCAAAAAAATAGAATAGTCACTTACTCCGGTTTCTTTTAATAATAACAGAAGATCGGGCCATATTTCATCATGCCTCTTTTTATATTCAGCTTCCTGTCCTTTATGTAGCTTCATTTTAAAAGCAAGTCGATGGGCACTCAACGTTCCTGAGCTATTATTCTCAGACAAACTTTCGGTGGATTTATTTTCTTCATTCATATTGACTATACATTATCTCATAAATGCCATTGCTACACCACCATCCACATTTAATGTATTACCGGTGGATTTATTTAACAATCCCCCTACAAAAGCAAAACATGCGTTGGCAATATCATCTGGCAGAATCATTTCATTTAACAAAGTTCGCTTTGCATAATAGGCGGGCAATTCAGCTACTGTAATGCCATATGCTTTGGCACGGCCTTCGGCCCATCCGCCGGCCCATATATTTGAATCGGCAATCACTGCATCCGGATTCACAGCATTTACTCTTATCTTATCGCCGCCTACTTCTGCAGCCATCAACCTACTCAAATGAGCCTGTGCAGCCTTGGCAGAACCATATCCTGCATTGTTAGGACCAGCTACCACTGAATTTTTTGAAACAATATTGATCACATCTCCACCAATATCTTGTTTACGCATAACGGCAACACCTGCCTGCGAAACGAGGAACTGACCCTTCACTAAAATATCATATAATTTATCCCAGTCTGCAAGACTATGGTCGGCAATGGTTTTAGAGATACTGATTCCGGCATTGTTTATAATAATATCTACTCCTCCAAAAGCAAGCGCTGCACCTTCCATTGCCTGGTTGATCGTTTCCAAATTGGTTACATCCAAAATCACTGCTGCTGCTGCATCTTTTCCATATAATTGGATGAATTCAGCAGTAGCTATCTGCAATCTTTCTTCATTAATATCATTGATAATCACGCAAGCTCCTTCTGAGGCAAACTTTTTCGCAATCGCCTTACCAATACCACCGGCACTTCCAGTGATCAGTGCAATGCGACCAGATAAGGATTTAGGCTTCGGCATCCTTTGGAGTTTCGCTTCCTCTAGCAACCAGTATTCAATATTAAAAGCTTCTTGTCGGGGTAATGAAGTATATTCAGAAACGGCTTCAGCACCCTTCATTACATTGATAGCATTGATATAAAATTCTGCAGCTACTCTTGCCGTTTGTTTATCTTTTGCAAAAGTAAACATACCCACACCAGGGTACAATAACACTACCGGATTGGCATCGCGGATAGCGGGACTATTGGGATGTTTGCAAGCAGCATAATAATCAGCATACATTTTTCGATATGCTTCAAATGCAGGTGCAATGGCAGCTTTGATGGCTGCTACATCACTTAAATCAGCTTCGGGAGCTAAAGACAATACCAACGGACTAATCTTAGTTCGCAAGAAATGGTCAGGACAACTGGTTCCTAGCGGAGCCAATCTATCTAGGTCATTGGAATTGATAAATTGTAATACGCGGTCATCATCGGTAAAATGTCCGATCATTTTAGTTTGTGAAGAACAAAACCCTCTCAACACTGGAGCTAAAGCTGCAGCTTGTTTCAATCTTTTTTCTTTAGGCAGCGATTTTATTTTAGCTCCTCCAAAAATTTCACCTTTTTTTCCGTAGTTCTCCTCCAGATAGATAGAACAACGCTCTACCACTTCAAGGGTATTGAGGTAACTTTCGTAGGCAGTATCGCCCCAGGTAAACAATCCATGGGATCCTAGCATAATACCGCGGATACCTGGGTTTTCATCTAGGCACTGTTTTAATTGAAGGCCAAGATCAAAACCCGGCTTTTGCCAGCCTACCCAACCAATTTTTCCATCAAACAATTCCTGTGTAATTTTTTTACCATCTTTAGCAGCAGCAATAGCGATGGCTGCATCGGGATGTAAATGATCGATGTGCTTGAAAGGCAAAAAGCCATGCAAGGCGGTATCAATAGAAGGCGCTTTGGATGCCAGATCATAAATACAATGATTGAATAATTCAACCATTTCATCTTCATGCTCGATGCCCCTATAAATATTTTTTAAATTTAGTAATCGGTCCATATGCAATGCTGCGAGACCATTTTTTTTGAGCGTACCAATATCACCACCACTTCCCTTCACCCACATCACTTCTTTTTCAACGCCCGTCAAGGGATCTTTGGCCATTGCCTTACAAGAAGTATTGCCACCTCCGTAATTGGTTAACCTAAGATCAGCTCCCAATAAATTGGAGCGATAAATTAATAAGGCAACTTCATCACCTTCCAATTCAGCTGCTTTGGCTTTATCCCACAGATAACTCACATGTTTAAATTCAATTACACCCATCGTTGTTTTTTTTATATTATTAAAAAATTATTTTAATGAATTACCATATCCCACTATAAAGATAGAGAGTGCAATGGTTGCAATTCCCAGCATAATGGTAATCGTTGTTTTTTTACTTACACTTTTCCATTCTTTTAAAACCAACCCCCACATATTGGCAACTAAAATAATGAAAGACATGTGTAAGATCCAGGAACTTGGACCATTCCCGAGTTTACTTTCACCCATTCCGTAAAAAAAGAATTGTAAAAACCACATCGTTCCTCCCAATGCACACAAAAGATAATTTTTAACCAGCGGCGATTTTTGATTGGTATAATCTCCCATAGTTTTATTGCGTACATTTAAAATAACACACCAAATAAAATTGGTGGTAAGGCCACCCCAAAGAATCACTACAAAGATTACATTATTGCGGAATAAAAATTCTCCCTGTCCAGGATTTGCTGCCTTCCAAACATCATTCGCCACAATACCCAAGGTAGTACCCGCTTCAATTCCAAAACTAAAACAAGCACTCAATACACCCGATACAATGGCAACTAATAAGCCGATGCCAATTTTGAATTCACTTCCGGATGCATCGGTTTTTGACCCTCCCAATTCTTTATCTTTCATCGCCCCTGCCTTTCCACATATTACGATTCCTATCACACAAACCGCCAAACCCAATAATACCAATTGGCCCCAAGAAGTACCCACCAAATTTGCAATGGTATCCTTGCCTGCAGTAGGCGTATAATAATAATAAATTGAAGGAATGATTGCACCGAATACAGAACACAAACCCAAAATAATTGAACTACCCAATGAAACACCCAGGTAACGCACGCCCAAGCCATAAGTAAGTCCACCAATGCCCCATAACAATCCCATTATGAAAGTTGCACCTAATACCGCAGCACTTGAATTACGAATGATATCTGCAAATCCAGGAATGGTAAGCCAGGCCGCTACGGGAGGTGCAATCAACCAGGAAAATAGCCCACCAACAATCCAAAAACTTTCCCAACTCCAGCCTTTTACTTTTTTATAAGGCATATAAAAACTACCTGAAGCAAAGCCTCCTATAAAGTGAAAGATAACACCGAGAATAACTGACATAATGCAAAATATTTTAATATAAACAAGCTGTTAAGGTACAAAGTTAATTGGCAGAACTATTTCACCTATCCTGAACTGTTATGCTTGACTATAAAAAAGGCGTGCAGCAGTTTTTAAACAGTACGTAAAGTATTGATACCGCTCTATTATTTAAATTATAGAAAAAATTAAATACCCATACTGCAATTCTTGCTTTCACTCAAAGATTTCACCACGGTTTTGCAGTAACCCCATTTCCAGTTACTGGAAATGAACTAATCCTTAACCTTGCTGCTCCCATCGGAATCAGCACCACGGTTTGAATTGGTTCATCCGATTTTATAGGACTGTTTTTTAATACCCCACATAAACCATTTTGATCGATTTTCCAACCTGGGATTTGCTGTGCTTTTACCTTTATTAAAATTGGCACCGCATCTGTTGTAAAAGGAAAATTATCAGATGGCCAAGCGCCTTTCTCAACAGTAAATGAAGCCGCAATATTTTTCTTATTCAATACCAACCCAACATTCCAAGGGGTGGTTGGATGGATTTCATAAGAGGGCCAAGCTTTAACATCAGCTCCTTTTTGCCATTTCGAATCAGCAATGGCAGTTTCAACACTTCCTTTTTTTATGTATTCCTCCCCTATCTTCAATGAAAAAGTTAGCGGACCATAATTAACACTTACGCTCTGGTGATTTTCTTTCCATTCTTTTACCTCAACCTGCATGGGCAAATGTAACCGAACTATATCACCCTCCTTCCATAACCGCTGAATTTTTAGATACTTTCCAGCAAGAGGCGCAATCAACTCTTTCTTTCCATTGATATAGACTTCGGCATGATTACACCAGTTTGGAATTCGAAGATAAAAGGGGAATGCAACAGAGGCCTTTGAATGAAGGGTAAACAACAGTTGATCCTCAAAAGGATAATTTGTTTTTTCTTCAAAGCTTATTTCGGTTCCATTGGCCACTTTGAGCTTTACTTCACTAGCAGCATACAATACAGCAGCTGCGCCATTATCTGGTGTTGCCATCCAGAGGTTTTCTGCAAAATAAGGCCAGCCTTGTGAATGATTGTGCTGGCAGCATCGAGAACTAAATGGATTCATCATTAAAAATGGGCCGGCGTTGTTAATGCCTGGACTGTGATTCAGCGCATCATTCAACACCATATTTGGACTGGTAATATAACGCAATGATTTAAAGTCGGGCATTACAGCAGCTGGGTAAGAATTGAAAGCCACATTTTCTGCATGGTCGCCCCAAAAAACATCACCGGTAATGCGCATCATGTGTTCGGCCGAATTCATTTCTTCTACCATCCCGCATGTTTCCATCCCTTGATGAGGATCAGCATATCCTGGCCTTGCTACTTCATCACTTCCAAACAAACCTCCTGGCACTTGACCGAAATGCTTACGCACGATATTGAACACATCATAACTTGCCTGTAAATCTTTTTTATCATGACTGAGCTGGAAATAAGTTGCTGGCTCACGATAGCCCTGGGCTACATTTACATTATGCCAATCAGGTAATTGTTGATACCAATCCGGCCAGTCGCCACCCTTTATCTTTTCATGGTTTCCTTCTTTAAATATTGAAGTTCTGCTTACCCAACTCACCGTATTACGATGGATTTTTTTTGCAAGATCCAGCAGCCAGCGATCACCAGTAGTATTATACAACCATATAACACTATGCAAATTATCTCCACCCCTTAACCCCTGCCAATAAGAAAAGCGCTGAAGAAATTTATCCTCTGGGTAATTTAACTGGTATTCAAAAAAATGTCGCATAAATCCGATGATCCGCTGGTCATTGGAATATTCATAATAGGATTGCAGACAATACAACATGATCATTTTTGGCCAAAAATCTTCCGCTCCATTTTTATCAATAACCGTTGGACCAAAATCACCGTCACTACGCTGACTATTTAAAACGCCTTCAAGCCATATTTTTGACTCCGCAATTACTTCGGGATCATTTAAAATATAGCCCAGATTAGCATAGCCTTTCAACCAATAGGGAACTTCCTCCCAACCAAATTCCCCCTTTCCATCTTTTGACAGCCAGGCATTGTTTTTCTTCTGCAACCACGCACTAATACTTCCTAGGTTTCCAGTAAGTCCATTTTTTTGACGGACCAGGTACTCTTTCAGCCATCCCTTAGGCTGAACGGCCGTTACAGGCAATTTTAAAAAAGCATTTTGTACTAGGGGAGCTCTGTTATTAAGATAAAAACTGTTTTGCTGACGGGTATCCGGTTTGTCAACAACGGTAATAATTGATTGCTCACCCTTATTGACAGAATAAGAAAACAGCAAAAAAATTGAAGCCAGCAAAATCAATAGAGAAGACTTATTAAAAATACATTTTGTTATCATACGGAACTTTTAAAATATAGACCCATCAAAAATTATAGCCATTTTTTATTCTTAGTAGTCGGATTGTATAGCTTATGATCAATCGTCAATTTTGCATTTTCAAACAGAAGGAGTCAAATAAAAAATGCTGATTGGGCGTAAAGACTACTTTACAGATTCCCTTTCTATCATAACGGTTTTTAAAACAATGTGCTCAACACTTGTTGACTGTTGATTGATTTGCTGAATCAAAATTTCTACCGCTTTTTTAGCAATCGCCTTTATTGGTTGAGAAACCACTGAAATACCAGGCATTCCTAATCGAAAAAGATCATTGTCGTCAAAACAAATTACAGAAATATCAGCTGGTATTTTTTTTCCGATACTTCGCAGGGCTTCTAATCCTGCCACTCCGAGATTATTAGAGGTAAAAAAAATGGCATCTATTGTATCATCTTGTAATTCTACAAACTCTTTGATCTCATTCACTACTTTTTCATCGGTTAATCCAAAAGGTATTTTTTTAATTACTTGCTGATCCAGTCGGAGTTGATTGTTTTTTAAACCCTGTTGATAACCCTCCATACGTTGCAGCATTTGCAACTGATCGGTAAGGTTAGTAACCAATGCGATTTTTTTATGCCCTTTCCGGGCTAAATAATTCACCGCTTCCATGCTTCCATTGATATTATCGATGGTTACATAGCTGGAATCCAGCTGCTCGTAATAACGATCAATTAAAACGGCAGGTTTTTTTTCTTTGAGCAATTTTTCCAATTCGGGCAACATGGCTTTGGTAGGCGCTATAATGTATCCATCCATGTGTTTATCCACCAGCATGTTTAGAATATGGCGAGACTTCCCTTCGTTGTTTTCACTGCTACAAAACATAACGGTATAGCCCAATTTATCTGCCTCCTCCTCTACAATATTGGCCAGGTGACCGAAAAAATAATTTGAGATATCATCTACAATTAAACCAATGGTATTGGTCTTGCCGGTTCTTAATCCCTTAGCAAAATGGTTAGGGCGGTAATTCATTTTCTCACCCAATGCAAGAATTTTTCTTGTCATTGCCTCACTGATCTTCATTTCCTTGGCACGACCATTTAATACAATCGATACCGTGGTAAGTGAAACTCCCGCCTTGGCCGCAATATCTTTTATGGATATTTTTTTTGTCATAGGTTTAGAACCATCCAATTATTTTACAAACTAGCAGCAATTTCGCTGATAGCCACCGGCCTTCCTTCTAGCACCGATTTTTTGGCGGCGACTGCAATAATAGTGGCTTTCAAACCATCGTCACCACTAACCGGTATAGGTGCGTTCTTACTGATTGCATCAACAAAATATTGAATTTCATTAAGGTAAGATGCAGCATAGCGATCCATAAAAAAGTCTAACGGCAATGACTGGTGTATTCCTTCGGCATCAGATACTATGTTGCGATTGTGTTGATTGTTTTCCACCTGTATCATTCCCTTGTTTCCAAATACTTCTAGGCGCTGATCATATCCATAAATCGCTTTGCGACTATTGTCAATAACAGCATAGGTGTCATCTTCAAATATCAATGTGGTCAATGCGGTATCCACATCACCTACTTCACCCACCTGCTTGTCTACCAATACCAGTCCTCTAGAATACACTTCCTTCACCTCCTTACCCATCATGTATCGGGCCATATCAAAATCGTGAATAGCCATGTCCATAAACAGGCCTCCAGAGTTTTTAATATAATCCAATGGCGGTAACCCTGGATCACGACTAGTTATTTTTATTATCTGAATATCTCCAATACGCCCAGCCTGTATGCTTTTACGCGCTTGTAAAAAATCTGGATCAAAACGTCTATTAAAACCAAGCATCAGTTTGACACCAGATTGATTGGCCATATCAACCAACGCCTTTGTTCTTTCCAAAGAAAGATCTACCGGTTTTTCGCAAAAAATATGTTTGCCCGATTGAAGTGCCAGTTCAATCATTGCAGCATGGGAGCTGGTAGGTGTACAAATCAACACAGCTTCTACTGTAGGCAAAGCCAATACTTCTTCCGGGTTGGAAGAGAAAAACACCTCTTTAAACTCTTTTTTAAAATCATCCGCAGGATAATGTGTATCTGCTACTGCCACCACATTTACTCCAGGGAATCGGAGTAAATTTTTAAGGTGAATTTTTCCTATACGGCCAACACCAAAAATTGCTATGTTTACTTTTTTCATGGAAATGTTTTTAATTTTTATTTTTTCTGATTAGAAAAGATGAATGTAAAATACTTTGCTTATACTACTTAATTTTTTTGGATAATTTGCAATGATTCAAATTGGCTTTCTACTCGTTACAGACCAATGCTTTTTAAGTAATCTCTGTTGTGCTGTGCACAAAGTTTGGGTTCACCCATTCCCGGCAATACGTCCTGCTCCACCACAATCCATCCATCATAGCCTTTGGATTCAAGAAATGTTTTGATCGCTTCAAATGGCACATCCCCTTTTCCCAATTCGCAGAAAATACCATTGCTTACGGAACCAAAATAATCCCATTGATGGATTGCTGCCTGTGCAGCAATTGCTGGATTAAAATCCTTAAAATGAACATGCCAAACCCTGTCATAATACTTTTGCAATGCCAACAATGGATCTGCGCCTCCACCCAAACGATAGTGCCCGGTATCAAAGCAAAGACCCACCAATGCAGGATTGGTATATTCCAAGAGCCAGTCAATCTCTTGAGGTGTTTCTATATACCCACCACCATGGTGATGAAACACGGTACGCATACCATATTTTTCTTTCACTGCAGCCGCCAAAGCATCGGCTCCTTTTGCAATCATTTTATATTGCTGTTCTGTTAACAAAAGCTCCGCGCTAACTCTCCCAGCATTATTTGCCCTTGCTGCAACAGTCCCATTATCATCTGCCAATACGATGAACGCATTGGTATATCCTGCATCGTGCATCAAACCGGCTGTTTTCAATGCGCGTGCTATCCCTTCTGCATGCGCCGCCTCATTGACCAAAGCAACTGGAACAAATGCACCAAGCATATCCAAATTCCTTTTACTAACGGCTAACCTTAGCTGCTGTGGATCAGTGGGCATAAAATCCCAGTCACCCAATTCAGTTCCTTCATAACCAGTTTCGGCAATTTCATCCAACACCTGTTCGTACCCTAATGACTTCCCTTCCAGCTCAAACTCCAATACTCCCCAACTACAGGGAGCATTAGCAATCTTAATTTTTTGATGGCTCATGTTGATAATTAATTTTTTATAGAATATTCAGTCAATACTTGAGTTAGCAATTTTTAAAATTTACGGGTCCACTCTTTTGGCCAACGTTCCACTACCACTTTAGTTTGCGTAAAAAATTCAATCGCATGTTTTCCCTGGCCATGCAAATCACCAAAGAAACTTTCTTTCCAACCACTGAAAGGAAACTGGGCCATTGGAGCTGCGATACCAATATTGATTCCGATATTTCCTGCCATTGCTTCACTACGAAACTTACGAGCACTACTTCCACTATTGGTAAATAGGCAAGCCATATTCCCGTACCTACTCTGGTTAATAAAAGCGATTGCATCCTCCACCGTTTTCATGTGCAGTAAACTCATCACCGGGCCAAAAATCTCTGTTTTAATCAATTCCCCACTCAGAGAAAGATCCTCAATAATTGTGGGACTAACGAAGTTGCCTGATTCAAATCCACTGACTTTTTTATTTCTTCCATCTAGTAATACAGAGGCCCCTTCCGAAACCCCTTGGTCAATTAATGATTCAATTCTTACTTTACTTTCATTGCTAATCACCGGCCCCATGTCGATACCCTTACTCATGCCATATCCAACCGTTCTAGCCTTCGCCGCTTCATATAAGGATTCCTTGATTTTACTATTCTCTTCCACTGTAATTACCACAGAGGCGGCCAAACAACGTTGACCTGCACAACCAAAAACACTGTCCGTAATAATTTGTGAAGTCATTTCAATATCAGCATCTGGCAATACTACCACGGGATTTTTGGCACCACCCTGTGCTTGTACCCTTTTGCCATTGGCTGTTCCTTTTGCATAAATATATTTCGCTACTGCAGTGCTACCAACAAAACTGATAGATTTTACCAAAGGATTTTCTAGCAATTCATCTACACTAGCTTTGCCGCCATGTACCATATTGATTACTCCTTTTGGCAAATCCAACTGGTGCAATAATTCAAAAATCTTCATCATCGTCAATGGCACTTTTTCAGATGGTTTAATGATCATGCTATTACCGGTGGCAATTGCATAAGGCAAAAACCAGAAGCTAATCATAGCCGGAAAATTGAACGGCGCAATACAAGCCGTAACACCCAAGGGCTGACGAATCATAAACTCATCAATACCAGTGGCTACATTTTCTAAAAATTCACTTTGCATTAGCATCGGCGTGCCACAAGCAACCTCCACATTTTCAATCGCTCTTTGCAATTCACCGCTTGACTCTGCCAATGTTTTACCACATTCCAGTGTAATTAATTTTGCAATTTCATCGCGATTTTCTTCTAGCAGTTGCTTTAACTTAAACAGCGGCTGAATTCTTTTTAATACCGGTACATTTTTCCATTCAAGGTAAGCAGCTTGTGCAGCCAATACTGCTTGGGCTACATCTTTTTGGGTTTCATTTCCATAAGGCACTTTGGCAAGTACTTCCTGCGTTGCAGGATTGACCACATTAATGGATTCGCTACCAACACTATTAACCCATGCCCCATTAATGTAATTCTGTAATAGATTCATAATTGATTATTTTAAAACGATTGATTGATTTACTTTATACTTGTTATAACGCTATTTGATTAATAATATTTTTGGGTAGATTTATTTTTAACCAATTGAGCATGAGCCAGTTTTACTTTTTTGCTGGTTGAAATTTGAGCCACCGGCACTTCCCACCAAGCATATCCACCCACTCGCTGGTCGCGGTCTGTTTCCACATAGATAACGGTAGTGTTTTTTATTTTTTTAGCATCTTCCAACGCTGTTTTTAATGAGGCTACCGTAGTTGCTTTTAATACTGTGGCACCCATGCTAGCAGCATTGGCAGCCAAATCAACGGGAAGAAATTTGCCATCTAGTTGCCCGGTCTTTTCGTTACGGTATCTGTACCTAGTACCAAAACCGTCTGTGCCCAATGATGCTGATAGACCACCAATACTGGCATACCCATTATTATTTAGCAAAATGATGGTCAGCTTAATGCCTTCCTGTATAGCAGTAATGATTTCTTGCGACATCATCAGGTAACTGCCATCACCCACCATGATGTAGACTTCCCTTGATGGGTCAGCCATCTTGGCCCCCAAACCGCCTGCAATTTCATACCCCATACAAGAATACCCATACTCCAAATGAAAACCTTTTGGATTGCGCGTTCTCCAGAGTTTATGAAGATCTCCGGGCAAACTACCTGCAGCACAAACCACCATGTCGTTGGCTGCACTAGCCGTATTTACTGCACCTATCACCTCTCCTTGGCTAAGCGGTACACCATGATTCAGTGAATACACTTCCCCAACTTTTTTATCCCATTGCTTGTTATACTTTACCACCTGGTTGCCATAAGCAACAGGTACTTTATAATTTTTTAATACTGAAATCAACTCCGTTAGGATTTCCTTTGCATCTCCCACCAGCGCTATGGCCGAATGTTTGAAAGCATCAAATTCAGCCACATTAATATTGATAAATTGTACCGATTTGTTTTGAAAAGCCGCCTCTGAAATGGTAGTAAAATCGCTGTATCGAGTTCCAATACCAATCACTACATCTGCAGTTGCAGCCATCGCAATAGCACCGGGAGTACCTGTAACACCGGCTGCACCAAGGTTCTGGGGCTCATCGTACCGTAGGCTTCCCTTTCCAGCAAAGGTTTCAGCAACAGGAATACCGGTAGCATTCACCAATTTTTTCAACGCTTCTGTAGCGCCGCTATAGATTACTCCACCGCCTGCAATGATCAATGGCTGCTTGGCATTTTTAATGGCAGCTACCGCCCTTTGCATAGCCAGTTTATCGGGCCTAGTGCGTTGTATCTGCCATATTCTTTTTTCAAAAAAACTAGCAGGGAAATCAAAAGCCTCGGCCTGCACATCCTGTGGAAGGCAGATAGTAACGGCGCCAGTCTCCGCTGGTGAAGTCAATACTCTCATTGCTTCTGGTAAAGAAGTAAGTAGCTGCTCTGGTCGGTTAATTCGATCCCAAAATTTTGACACTGGCTTAAAACAATCATTCACTGAAATATCCTGTGAAGTATTACTTTCCAATTGTTGTAATACAGGAGCCACTTGGCGAGTAGCAAAAATATCGCCAGGTAATAATAATACCGGAATGCGGTTAACGGTAGCCGTTGCAGCACCTGTAATCATATTGGTAGCACCAGGACCGATTGAAGAAGCGCAAACCATTGCACCCAATCTATTCTTTGTTTTGGCATATCCGATGGCGGTATGCACCATCGCCTGCTCATTGCGACTTTGGTAATATTTAAAGGAGGGATACTGCAGCAACGCTTGCCCAATACCTGCTACATTTCCATGTCCAAAAATACCGATACAACCTCCAAAAAAAGGTTGCACCTGCCCATCTCTTTCAACATATTGATTTTGTAAAAACAAGATGGTTGCTTGGGCAGTGGTGTATCGTTTTGTTTTAGATGCCATAAAATTTATGATTTAAAATGATGATATTAAATTTATTTTATTAGTAAAATTAAAACCCGCCTCTAGATTCTATCAGGTTCATGGCTTCCTCATAAGTTGGCATATCATTGGCGCAGCCTGGTTTTTGAACCACCCATGCGCCGGATGCATTGCCCATTCTGCATGCTTTGTACAAATCCCAGCCCTGCAGATGTCCATATATAAATCCGCTCGCGAATGCATCACCTGCACCCAACACATTGAGTATCTCTACAGGAAATCCGGGAACATCCTTGGGTGCTCCGTCTTTAGTATAAATGGTAGCCCCTTTAGAACCTTTCTTCACAATCAACACTTTTACACCGGTGCTGAGTATTTTTTCAATCGCATCCTCCAGATTTCCTTTTATCTCTGGTGCAGAAATTTGCTGGTGGGCAATCGATACCTGCGAGGCATCTTGCAAAGTAGCAGCGAGTATTTCTTCCTCTGTACCCAGTGCAATATCCACCTTGGGCAAAATTGCTCTTACCATTAATCCGAATGAACGGATATCTTGCCATTGATCGGCTCTGAAATCTATATCCAGTAAAACCTGCACCCCATTTTCAGCGGCTTGCTCCACTGCAAAAAAAACGGCGCTGCGCGAAGGTTCTATATTCAGTGCCGTACCCGATATTTCCAACAATTTAAAATTTTTAATCCCAGCCGCTTTTACATGATCGATTGTTAACTGACTATCCGCTGCATTATCCCGATAATATACCAATGGAAAACGATCGGGTGGCTCAATGCCTAGCAATACAGCACTGGTTCTAGCACCCTCTATCTTGGGAATAAATTCAGTATTTACTTTTTCTTTATTTAAAAAATTAAGCAAAAAATCTCCTGGCTTATCCTTGCCTACTGCGGTTAACAAAGTAGTTTGTAAGCCCAGCCGCTGGGCACCCACCGCAATGTTCAATGGCGAACCTCCCACAAATGCATTGAAGCCCTTGATGTTCACAAAATCTTCTCCAATATCTTGAGAGTATAAATCAATTGAAGAACGGCCCATTGTAATGATATCCATACATATTTTATTTTTCGTTTTATAAGGAGGTTGATTGATTATTCATAGCTGCTGTTACCATTGGTATACGAGGGTCTTTTCCTTTCCAAGAATTAAAAAGCCATTCGTGATCTGGGTCGGTGGTATTGGCCAATGATTGATCGCTTCCTGCAAGAAAATTGAGGTAATAACAATTGTAGCCATGTTCTGCCGCCACTGGATGATACCCTTTAGGCACCAGCACCGCATCATTTGTTTTTACTTTCATTATTTCGTCCAGGCTTCGGTCGTCGGTGTACACCTGTTGAATGGCATACCCTTCCGGCTTTTCTATTTTGTAAAAATAAATTTCTTCTAAATTGGCTTCCAACACTTTACCATCGGCTGCTATTTTTCGCTCGTCGTGCTTATGTGCCGGAAAAGAACTCCAGTTGCCAGCGGGTGTATATACTTCCACTGCCACAATTTTCTGACAGCCAAAACCAGGTTGGATTAAACTATTGATTTGTCTGGTAGCACTGTCTCCACCTCGAATTTCGATAGCGGCTTCTACTGGTGTTTTAAATTGTGCCGGAAAATCTGCATCACTGGCCACCCATCCACAGGCAATATCTAATACATCGCTCACTGCCGTCAAGGTAAATGAAGTATGGCGAGGTAAATACAATGTATGTGCAATACCAGTAAAAACGCTGGTTCTGCCATTGATGGTTTCCCAACTACCCTTCTCCGTTACTACCGAATAATTACCGCTTAATAAAATGATGCCGTACTCATTCTCACCGGTATCACCCGTCCATATCTCACCGGCCTTCATCAATCTTGCTTCCATATTAAGGTGCTGCCATTTTGCATCCGCTACCAATACACGCTGGTAAACACCAAAGCCGTCGACAGCTTCCCTCACCAATGGATATTTTTTACTTTGAATCATAGTTTATAATTTAAAATCTAAGGATTTTCCTGAAGCACCGAGTATATCAAATCGACTACACATAAAAACTTGATAGGCTTCCATATATTTTTTTCCAGGTACCACCGGATCAAAAAGCTCGGGCGAAACACTAAAAAATTCTCTATGTACCCTTGCCCACAATAATCTTAAATCCGTAGCAATGTTTACCTTACAAACACCGTATGCAATGGCTTTTTGTAACTCAGCATCCGTAACGCCAGCTGCATCTTCTTGCAAATTTCCACCATATTGGTTAATCAATGCTACTTCGTTTTTGTCGACCAAAGAACTACCATGCAACACTAAAGGATACAAAGGCAACGCTTGCTGGATGGCCGCTAAAATATGAAACTGCAAACCCTGACCACCACTGAATTTATAAGCCCCGTGACTGGTGCCCACTGCAATTGCCAAACTATCACATCCAGATCGCTCTACAAATTCCCTTGCCTGTTTTGGATTGGTGTACAATGCATCTTTATCATCAATACTCATGTCGTCTTCCACTCCGCTAAGCACACCCAATTCAGCTTCCACCACCACTCCTTTGGCATGCGCCTTTTCTACCACCGATTTTGTTCGGGAAATATTCATTTCAAATGCATCATGAGAGGCATCAATCATTACAGAAGTATATCCGTTTTCAATGGCATCAAAAGCATGTGCTTCGGTGCCATGATCCAAATGAACCGCATAGACTACTTCAGGATAAATGACAGCAGCTGCATGAATCATCGCCATCAACATGGTGGGTGTGGCATAATTACGGGCAGCCGGAGTAAGTTGAACAATAATGGGAGCCTGTGCTTTTTGTGCGGCTGCAAACAAACCATGTACTTGTTCCATGGTAAATACGTTCACGGCAGCAATGGCGTATTGGCCATAACAATGTTTATACAACAAGGAAGGGGATACCAGCATTTTAATAGTTTATAGAGTGTCCATTTTACAGGAAATATTCGGGTTTAACGTTCAACTACAACGTTAAACTAAGCTTTAATCATGAAGTAGAAAAAAAAATAGGTGAAATGTTAATAAAAAAGGGGGATTTACGATATATCATAGCAATTCTCTGAACAATCCGTATTCTTTCCAATTTAATTATTTTTTGCTCAATACATGAAATGGGTTTTTACAATTTTTATGAACACATTATAATTGTGATACGATTAAACGTTGTAATGATAGGCTATTCGCAACTTTAGTGCCATCAACGAACAATTGTAGGCCTTTGCCCCTGTTATACCTTTTACCCGTTTTGTCATACAATATGGTAATAATTTTTCCATGATAAAGCAAATTATCCAGACAAAAATAATCCCAATTTCCAATAGGGACCAAAGGGTTTACCTCTAGCTTATTATCCGCCCTTGGACGGAGCCCCATCAAGCCGGTGATTACCAGATCGCAGTAGGTGGAGTGATTGTAATCCTTACCCCTATCTTTTTGATTCGGATCTTGCTCGTATAAAATTTTTCGGGTACCCCACACACCCGAACTTGGAATAATACTTTCGTCAATCCAGGGAACGATGCGGCCATCTTCCCGCTTAAAATACTGACTGCTTGTATAAGTACTAAGGAGCTCAAAATAATCTTTTTTACCAATACTATTTTGAGGATAATCATTGAGTACATTCGCTAATGCAACCAGTGTTTGTGAAGTCGCAAAGGGCCAGCTAGGTCCATCCCAAGTACATCCAATTACGGTATCTCTAAATTTATAATTTCGCTGCTCAGAAGTAGTAGGGCCGTAGGGAGCTAAAAAGCCTTTAGGATCGGTTAGTTGTTTCCATGCAACCTCATACCCTTTCCCCTTTTCGGGAAGTTCAAAATACCAGGGCACATACCCAAAAATTTCACGAACAGCAACCAATTTACCTGGTGCGCATTTTTCTGCAGACAAATTCTCGTACTGATCGATGGGGGCCTTTTCATGCCGCATCGTTTTAAAGAATTTCGAGTCAGTATCCCATAGCTGCTGCTGAATTAATTGTTGTAGCTGCCTAGCCTCTGCTAAATATTGCTTTGCCAACTCCTTTCTGCCAGCCAATTCGGCGATATGGCTGATTGCCATTGCACTTCCATACAAATAACTATTGATTGGAGGCCGGATGCCAGTACCCCCAATTGAAAATTCTGTTCCCTCCCAAGAGTCTATTTGCCAGTACAACCCATTGGATAGTTGACGACTTTTTTGCCACTGATCACCCTGTAATCCATCGCTACCCCAAGCCCGATGATTTTTTATTAGACTGTCCAGCAAACTAATGATAAATGGTTTATCTGCATTAACCAAATAACGGGCATAAATGCCATCAGTAATCCAGTTGCTGTATAACTTACTAGTGCCTCCCGGATCGCCTCCTTTTCCAAAATAAAAGTTTGCATAGTCATCCATCAATTTTGGATCATGGATCCAACGCCCCTCATAAAAATGATGCCCTGCAGCACAGTTGATTGTGTTGTGCTCCTTACTCCAGTCAACCTTTGGAAGAAATTCAGTAACCACGAATCCATCCTTTGTCTGCTTGATATGTTTTCGGTAAGTCCACCAGCGGAAATAATAAATTTCTTCCATTTCCTTGTCAGGGCAATCGAACAAAGGAATATTAGTTGACATCCATTCCCATGCTTTTGAATTGGGAATGGAATTAGAAAAGAGTTCATTGTCATACTTATTAAAAGTATCAACAAAATGCCGGTACGACGTTGCTTGCAATATTTTTCCACCCTTAGGTTTTGGTTTTTTTCCAAAACCAGTCAATAATACGATTGACAAGCTAACGAATAAAAGCAGGTTTCTTTTTATTGTGGAATTTAGCATCATTTTCAATTGAATACCCTTTGAAAGTTACATTCAAATTAATTACGCAAATAGCGGAGAACAAAATAATTTATTCGTTCTCTACTCTTTTGGCTAGTGCTTCTAACGAAACTGAAATAATTCTACCGATCGGTTTTCCAGCTCGATAAGTAATTACGCCGAAGCTTTCGGCGTCTTTTGGAACTGAAAGCTTTTCGCCTTTTTTATATAATAAGCTATGATGGTCGGGATAGGTATTATCGAAAGTATAGTAGATGTCCAATCCTTCTAGCTCAGTATCTAACTGGATTAAGAGGGCACCTTTTTCATCCTTTAAAGGTTTGATGATTGCATCATAAAAACTTTTTGAAAAATTAATATCTGCTTGCGAAAGCCTTACAAGATGGGCTTCCGTTCGTTCTACAAACCCTTTCCAATTTAATGATGATTTGGGTGACCACAAAACCTCCGCCAATGCCAATGATCGAGGCCAAAGCATATACTCAGCTTGACGAAATTGAGGTACACTTTCTGTCCAAAGATTTCCCTGTCCACCTAAAATTAATTGCTCTTTTACACCAGTCGGAATGGGGTCAAATTCATATACTTTTTTCAACCGCAACATGGAATAGGTAGGCGGTTCAATGGCGGGATCGCCCTGGTACAGATCAAGATAACAATAATCGGTGGGCGTCATTACCACTCTGTGATTTTGCCTAGCAGCCTCAATCCCGCCCTTCATGCCGCGCCAGCTCATTACGGAGGCATTGGGTGCCAATCCTCCTTCTAATATTTCATCCCAACCCATCAGTTTTTTACCATTAGATTCCACCATTTTCTCAACTCTTTTTACAAAATAACTTTGCAATTCATTTTCGTCTTTTATTCCTTGAGATTTCATTTTAGCCTGACAAACTTGACATTTTGACCAGAATGATTTATTGCATTCATCGCCTCCAATATGAATGTATTCAAAAGGAAATATGCTAGCCACTTCTGCAAAAACTTTTTCCAAAAATTGATAAGAAGAATCGTTGCCAGCGCAAAATGCATTGTCATCGGTTTTATCAAATCGATTACCCGCGTTCACATCAAAGGCTGCCTTGGTACAAGATAAAAAAGGATAGGCTGCTGCTGCTGCTAAGCTATGACCAGGCACATCAATTTCAGGCATCACCTCAATATTCCTAACCGAACAATATTGCACTAGCTCTTTCAACTGTTCTTGTGTATAAAACCCTCCATAGCTAGCTGCTTCACCAGGCTTAGCGCGCTCACGGTCCCACCATAATCCTGTTCGGGGCACACGCCATGCTCCTTTTGAAGTTAATGCAGGGTAAGACTTTATTTCAATACGCCAGCCTTGGTCATCGGTTAAATGCAAATGAAGGATATTGAATTTATAACGAACCATCTCATCCACCATTTTCTTTACTTCTGCTATGGTGAAAAAATGTCGACTTACATCTAGCAGTAATCCACGCCAAGCAAACCTTGGGTAATCTGTAATATTTACAACGGGTACATTCCATCCCTTTTTGGCCACCGATTGAACAGCTTCAATATCAGCAGGAAAAAGTTGTAAGAAAGTTTGAACCCCATTCAATAAACCGGCAGCATTATTGGCAGTAATCTTCACGCCATTCGGTTTTACAGAAAGCCGATATCCCTCCTTTCCGATTTGCCTATCCAAATCCTTATTGATAGACAATACTATATAATTCGTGGTATTCCCTTTTTTAGAGTTCTCCATTCTATAGCCTGTTTTCTTTTGCAAAAAAGAACGGAGCCAGTCTCCAGTTGTAACCGCTGCTCCTTCTGCCAAAAATGACGTAGCTTCATTCACAATAAAATTCCCTTTCCCTTCTATTAACATTACCGGCTGAGGAATCAGCTTCAATTTATTTTGTGAAAAAATAATGGTAGTGAATAAAATAAGTACAACAGTTAAAACATAGTTTTTTTTCATAGTAATTTTATTTTGTAACCAATTAAATATAGCCCCTATTTTAATTGATTGGTTCAGGTATTATTATATTTTATCTGTATTACCCTTTTTTACAAATCTTATCATTTAAAACGCTACTGAAAAGGTCTCGCTAGTTTCAGTAATTTTTAAATACGATAAAAGGGCAGCTAACAGTGGCTAGATAAACCGCATTTTGAGGTTTATCGGAATTGTAACATTCCCAAGGTGCACCAAATTCAGGCCCCTTTCTAAAATCACCTGCACGCAGATCATCTATGTATTCCTTCGCCAATTGTTTGGCCGCCGGGATATCCACTTTTGCAATGGCATAACAAATCCATCCGGTAGGCGTTCCCCAATAAGCACCATTTTGATAACTATTTTTTTGGGCCAAGCTATATTCCCAGGCAGTTGATTTACTGAAATCGTCACAAGTGAGTATATGCCTTATATTACCCCTGCTTGCCAAAGTCCCATTTTGATATGCATCGCGGAGAAATTCACAAGTTTTTTTGAGTTGGGCACCTTCGAGCACACCAAAATAAACAGCCAAGGCAGTACTCCATACATCTGCTTGCTTACCCTTTCCAGTGGATGCTAGCAACATTCCACGGGCATCTGCAAAAACCAACGGAATCTGTTTTTTTAATTGCGTGGCATTCCTTCTATAAAATTGCGCTTTGTCATTTCTGTCGATGCGATCAAATAATGTAGCCAGCTCCATAGAGGCTCTATATTTGAGCAATGATGGAAAACAAAGTTCGCCAGTGATGGTGATCACATCTCTAAATCCAAAATCAATGCCCCTAAAATCATCGGTGGTATTTACCAATACTCCTTCCAGCTTGGTTGGAGGAACTTTGTAAGCCATCTCCAAACGGTCAATCAACCTTATGCCATTGATCTCTTGTAATAAAAATTTAGCAGTAGCCGTACCTGTAATATATTGATAGGCCATATGAATAAAAAAATATTGGTCTCCATAGGGAGGCATCATCCCCCAAGTCTTTCCACCCTGACCAGAATAGTCGTATGTTCCCGGAAAAAAAATGGGTTTACTGTCATCTATTCTAATGTGGTCTGCAATAGCTCCAACTGGTACCATACTTCCCGCAGCTGAGATCCATGTCTGATCACATTGCGTTGCGGCCGTTAATAATAGCATTTTTTTTTGCTCCTCCCTTTTCACAAATCCTGTTTCTATCGACATCGCATAATCCCTTATCCAAAAAGCTGGATAGCAGTCTCGACCACCTGGCCGAATCAATATTGCACCGGTAGCATTGGCGCCAAAATCATTGGAGATTTTTTGGCCCGGATAGATTCTTGAACTGTCCATCACTGCTTTGGTAAGATCTGTCAAATATGCTAGATCTGCTTTTGACAACAACTTATCTTTAACAACCGGTTGTGCATTTACAATACAAAAAAATGCCAAAAAGAGTAGTAACGATTGAATTTTTTTCATAATCCGATTCGATTGTTAGGTAGATGCGTTGAGCAAATTAAAAAAGGCGTTTCTTTAGAAGACAATATTTAAAAATCGTTATTTTCCATAACATACCATTTGCCTAATATTAGCCGTGCCAACTGATTTCAAAACTGAAAGTTTTATGCCATCATATATGCCATTTACTAATTCTATCCTTTTGTGTCCAACACTAGTTCCTTTCGAAATCAATATCCAGCTGCCTTTTTGCATTCCAAAAAGTTGATACTCCTGTACCCTTTCTCCTTGACGGATATCTTCCATTATTACCACAGAAGAAAGGGATTGTGGGGAAGCAAATTTCACCTCAAAAGATTTTCCTTTTCCCGCAATTTTACCCAATGGTTTGGAGAAATCCTTTTTTAACTGATTGCCAAATTCCTTCATCCTGTTAACATCTACTTCAGGAACTAAGCCCTTATCATTCACTACTACTCCGAGTAACATATTGGTATTTCTTCCTACGCTTTTACTATACTTATCCATCAGCTCATCTAGACTACGCAGCTGGTCATCTTCGCCTTTATGCCAGAACCAACCTCCCTGAAAAGATGCGTTTAAGCGTAAAGGAAAATCCGACTCACCAGGGCACCAGAATAATCCATTTGGATTACCATTAAGCCCTTTGATTTCAATTAGTCCAGAAGCGGAGGTGGTAGAGTCGGCACGCGACCAGCAAGGATAAGGTGCTACTCCTTCTTCATTTCCAACCCAGCGGATATTATTTTCATGACCATAGGGGCCTTGAAAAGCAATCGCATTGGGCTGTTGTTTTTTTAGCATCGATAGCACATCGAATCCTCCTTTTTCGGGAGGCAATACGCCGCCGTCGAACCATACCTCAAAAAGATCACCATACTGCGACCATAGTTCATTGAGTTGCATTTTGACAATCTCATTGTAGCTTTTTTGTTCAGCAGCATTTCCAGAAACTACTTTTCCAGGATTGTCCACTTGCAGATATCCGTTGGCGGTAGTACTGGCATAAATACCGGGCTTGAGGCCGTACTTTTTACAGGAGGCAATAAAATCTTTTACAATATCGCCTTTCCCATTTCGCCAGGGTGTATTTTTAACACTATATGGATGAGCTTTGGTAGGCCATAAACTAAAGCCGCTGCAATGTTTTGCCACTAATACTGCATAAGTGGCGCCTGCCTCCTTAGACGCTTTGATCCATTGGTCGGTATTGAGCTCCGTTGGATTAAAGATGGATACATCGGGGTGGTAATTCCAGTTTTTTCTGAAATCATACTCCGGTTCAAAAACCGGCATATCGAAATGAATGAGTACGCCAATCTCGGCATCAGCCCATTGGAGCTGTGCTTTAGAAGGCAATGCAGCATTGGTTTTTTGTGCAAATGAATGGGTATGCAGAAAAAAAAGACATAAATAAATTAGAAAGTGTTTTTTCATTATGGATTGTTTGAATTTATTATAACCATTGAATTTTTAGCCTAGTTTTTTATAAATAAATGGGCCAATTGTGAACCCTAGTTATATTTTACAATATGAATTGCATCCACCCCAATTCCCAATAATTTCATTGCGATCTTATCCAAATTCAATTTATCTCCTTTAAGATGAATGGTTCGGTGTAGGTGATGAATTGTTTCACCTACGCCCAACGCTGCGGCGGGTGAAGAACTTTCCAATTCATAGAACTGCCCCATCTGTTTACCCTCTATTGGGCCGTCATTGTATGCATTCACCGCA
>JBIIVV010000149.1:0-7732 GCA_044339235.1 Ferruginibacter sp. | reverse complement strand
AAAAAATTTTTTCTAGCGCCTTTACAATGGAAGGCTTCCAGATATCCATGCCTAGCGCCAAGGTTTGTATTACAAAATAGTCGTTGAATTTATCGATGATCAATTGGGGTAACTCATCGGCTTCACCAAAAATTAAGCGGCAATTTTCAACATATCCCAATTTTTGGCGATAGGCCCAGGCTTGCTCAATCGTTTCATAAAAAAATGCATCGTTGATTTCCCTGTTTTTATCCCGGGTCAGTAAGCGGACCATTATTTGTGACTGGGGATTGACATATCCCTTCCCTATAAATTTTTTATCATGGGTAAATACATTCACGATTTCGCCCGCTTTTGCAGCTGCATCCAGTGCCTTACCCCTATTGACCTCATTTGCAAAAATCCAGGGATGCCCAGCTTCTACCCTGCTACTGATATTTTTATTAAGAAAAAGACTTTTCATCCCACAAAGGTAACTATTGTAGATGCCTGTCAGTCAGTTTGAAACAAGAAAGCAGTTTTATCTTTCAAAATTGTCAATTTGGCTGAAAACTAGGCTTGGCAAAATGTTTGACAATCGTACATTTGCAAGTAATTTTACCCTAATGGATCCACTGAAGGCAGTGAGATAAACGAATTAATATTTATTATGGAAGAAAAAACAAAAGTTAGCCCAGATGAGGAGGCCCTAGCAGAAGCATTGAAAGGTTTTACAGACAACGATGCCGACGCAGGGGAAGCTATTCCAAGCAAAACAGATATAAGCAATGCCGAACCTGAAAATGGGGTAGAAAAACTTCAGTCAGAGCTGAATGAACAAAAAGACAAGTATATCCGCTTATTTGCAGAATTTGACAACTTTAAGCGCCGCAATGCCAAAGAAAGAATGGAACTGATTCAAACTGCAGGTAAAGATGTAATTTCCTCCTTACTAGACGTTTTAGACGATTGTGACCGTGCAGAAAAGCAAATGCAAACATCGGAAGACCTTCAGCAGATTAAGGAAGGAATCCAGTTGGTATTTGGCAAACTTAGAAACACCTTGCAAGCAAGAGGCCTCAAAGCGATGGAAAGCATTGCAACTGATTTTGACGTAGAAAAACATGAGGCGATCACCGAGATCCCAGCACCCCAACCCCACTTAGTAGATAAGGTGGTAGATGAGGTACAAAAAGGATATTATTTGAATGATAAAATCATCCGCTTTGCAAAAGTGGTAGTGGGGAAATAAGTTAACAATTAGCAATATTTGAGAAAAATTTATCCGCTTTCTCAAATTTGTACATTTTCATTTTAGCTATTTAGCTAATTACCATTTGTATTATGAAGAAAGATTTTTATGAAATACTAGGCGTTGCAAAATCATCCACCCAAGATGAGATAAAGAAAGCATATCGAAAGGTAGCTATGCAATTTCACCCCGACAGAAATCCAGGGGACAAAGCTTCTGAAGATAAATTTAAAGATGCTGCTGAAGCCTATGAAATATTAAGCGACACGGATAAAAGAGCTCAATACGATCGTTTTGGACACAATGCCTTTAGCCAAGGAAGAGGTGGTGGCGGAGGGGGCTTCAATGGGGGTGGTATGAATATGGATGATATTTTCAGCCAGTTTGGAGATATTTTCGGAGATGAAAGCCCATTTGGTAGTTTTTTTGGAAATGGCGGACGGCGCTCATCCGGTGGGCGATCAAGAGGGGTAAGGGGATCTAACCTAAGAATAAAAATTAAGCTTACTTACGAAGAAATGGCCAAAGGGGCCACCAAGACGGTCAAAGTAAAAAAACATGTTAGCTGTACCACCTGTTCGGGTAGTGGTGCAAAAGATAAAAACAGTTTGCAAACTTGCACCACTTGTGGCGGAACTGGACAAGTTAGAAAAGTACAAAATACATTTTTGGGTCAGATGCAAACGGTAACCACCTGTTCCAGTTGCAACGGCGAAGGAAGCACCATTGCCAACAAATGCACCGCCTGTAAAGGAGAGGGAAGGGTTTATGGTGAAGAAACCGTTTCCATTGATATTCCGGCTGGTGTGCAGGAAGGCATGCAGCTTAGCATGAGCGGCAAGGGAAATGCTGGAGAAAGAGGCGGAGCCAATGGAGACCTCATTATTTTAATTGAAGAGGAAGCACATGCAGAATTACACAGAGATGGACTCAATGTTGCTTTTGACTTACACATAACTTTTCCTGAAGCAGTATTTGGAACCAATGTAGAAGTGCCAACCATTGACGGGAAAGCCAAAATAAAAATTCCCCCCGGAACCCAAAGTGGAAAAATATTTCGCTTAAAGGGCAAAGGATTCCCCGCTGTAAACAGCTATGAAAAAGGTGATCAGTTAATTCATGTGAATATTTGGACTCCCCAGCACATTTCTGCAGATGAAAAATCGATGTTGGAAAGCATGCAAGAAAGTGCAAACTTTCAACCTAAGCCAGAAAAAGGAGATAAATCCTTCTTTGATAAAGTAAGAGAAATATTCTCCTAAATCCATAAAGGAAAGAAAGCAGGTTGCTATGTTTTAATTTATATAGAAAACTATATTAATTAAAACAAAGTTTATAGGCGATCCCTAATACCTAATTGAAAGTAACTACCCTTTCACCAACTGGTAAATAGCTGGGAGGTTTCGGCCAAGTCCGTCAAAATCAAGCCCAAAACCCAACAGGAATTTGTCTGGCACTGTAAAGCCCAAATAATCTATTTCGATGGGATATTTCAGTGCGGCTGGTTTATGCAATAAGGCAGCAATTTTTAAGGAGGCAGGTTGCTGCTGGCGAATTTGTGGAAGAAACTGATGGAGCGTATTGCCAGTATCAACAATATCCTCAATAATGACCACATGCCTATTCACCAAAGGCTCATCCAGCCCAATGGATGTTATCAAGTTTCCAGTTGAAGTAGTGCCTTTATAAGAAGCCAATTTGATAAAACATATTTCCGCCTCAATGGTAATTGATTTAAAAAGGTCGGAGGCAAACATAAAAGACCCATTCAAAATGGCGATAAACAAAGGGCGCTTCCCTGAATAGTCTGAATCAATCTGATTGCCCAATGCCACGATCCGCTGATGAATTTCATCGGAACTGATATAAGGTTGGAAAATTTTATCATTCACTTTGACAATGGACATATACCAACTGATTTTAAATTAAGATTACCTACATTATAAAAAATACAATGTTTGAAATTTGGAGGTTGAACAATATCTGTCTCAATAATTTCACTACCCTAATTTGAAAGCGTTCATTCCTTTACTTGCCCACAATCAACTGCTGGCCTATTTTTAAATTATCACTGCCAAGCTTATTCCATTCCTTTAACTGTTCTACGCTTACATTGTATTTTTTGGCAATTCCGTATAACCCCTCTTTCGCTTTTACTTCATGAAGTATGGGTTTTGCATTATGTCCTGAATTTATTTTTGCCGGACCCGATTGCACTCCAGGTTTCAAATACAATTTGGTACCGGAAAATACATCCCCATCTTCGTTCAATTGATTATATTCCAACAGACTTGCTAACTGAATGCCATTATTTTGAGCAACCGAATAGCGTGTTTCCTTTTTGCTTACAATTACAAAATCCTTGCTTCCCTTAGCCGATTTTTTTTGCAAAAAAATCAATTGGTCTTCATCAATCAATCCGTCTTCCTCCAATTCATTGATATCTAAAAGCCGCTGCAAAGCGATATGGTGGCGAGTAGCAATGGCCAACAATGAAGTTCCTTTAAGGGCCTTGATGCATTTACTTCCATTGACTAAATTAATTATATCCGGAGCTCCCGCAAGGATTGCTACTGCTTCTCCCTGGTCATTTCCCTGTGTTGGAGTCACTGAAGTAGCAATGGCTGTGTTTTTTTCAACCAACGCTGTATCCTCTTTTAAATTTTGAGTATTAAAAGCAGGGATATCCTCAGCGCCCTCCAGGTCGAATCGCTGTAAATTATATTGTTCAATATGCCGTATCAAAATAACAGGGTATTTTGGATTTGTTGCGTAACCAGCTTTCTTTAATCCATAGGCCCATCCCTTATAATCAGTTGACGATAAATCAAACAAAAAGGAATAATGCTTGCCTGCTCTCAAAAAATTACTATGGTCGCGGTAAGAGTCTTCTGCATTCGCATACTTTCTGAAACATTCACCCAAAGAATCATCATCATGCGTTACCCCCTCGCCTGTCCAATTGCTCTTACATTTAATGCCAAAATGGTTATTGGATTTTTTAACTAGTTCACTATTGCCACTTTCTGTTTCCAATAATCCCTGTGCCAGTGTGATGGCAGCTGGAATACCCATCCGCTTCATCTCACGAACAGCAATGTCCTTATACAGATCAATATACTGTTCTGGAGTAATCATTTGCGCATTTACCGAAAACGCCCAACAACCCGCAATCAATACTTGCTGAACTATTTTTTTTATAATACGCACTTGAATCATTGATGTATAATGTTTGAATGGTGGATTTTATTGTATCCGCACTAAAATAATTTATTTATAATTTCCTGATCAACAATAAACCATCTCTTATGGTTAATAGGGTTTGATCTACCCTAGCATCATTTTTTACATGCAGATTAAATGCGTGTATTGCCACCGCATTTTTTCCACTGATATTTTCTTCCAATACTTGGCCATGAAACAATACATTATCGGCAATAATCAATCCGTTATTTTTTAAGTACGGAAAAATCAATTCATAATAATCAATGTAACCCGATTTGTCTGCATCCAGAAAAACAATATCCCAACTTTCATTCAACGTTGGGATTATCTCCATCGCATTCCCTATGTGGAGTACAATTTTTTCTTTATCTGGTGATTGCTGAAAGTACCCATTGGCTTTTGCTGCGTCTTCTGCTCTTAATTCAATGGTATGCAAAACCCCTTCCCTACTCAATCCCTTTGCTAAACAAAGAGCACTATATCCTGTAAAAGTGCCAATTTCCAAAATTCGCTGGGGGTGCAGCAATTTGCTCAAAGTAGTTAAAAAAGATCCTTGCACTTGTCCGCTCAACATATGTGCATGCGGATGAGTTTCCTTTGTATCTTCCGAAACTTTCAGAATCAGGTCTTCTTCAGGTGAAGATACCATTTTGGCATATTGTTCTGCTAGGGGATTAACCAATTCCATCTGCTTTTATTTAGACTTTACTTTTAAATCATTCGAATGGCCGATAAACCATAATCCTGCAAAGGTAAGGAGGCCATTAACAATTAACAGCTCAATACCAATTTGGTAACCATTCAACCAACTTTTAGCATTGATACTGATGATGTACGAAAGCAAGGGAGCTATCAAACATACCAACGTTACTGTCCAGGAATTGGGCAATTGTCTTTTAGTAAATATACCCAGTGCAAACAAACCCAATAACGGGCCATAGGTATATCCTGCAAGGTCCAATATTTTATCAATGATGCTGTTGTCGTTCAATACTTTAAAACCCATGATACAGAGTAGAAACAAAATGGTAAAAGAAAAATGGACTGTCAACCTCCATCTTTTTTGCTTTTTTTCATCCAAGTCGGTTCGTTCTTTTAAACCAATAATATCAATACAAAAAGAAGAGGTTAATGCAGTTAAAGCCCCGTCTGCACTAGGAAACAAAGCAGATATCAATGCAATGATAAACATGATGCCTACAGCAGGTGGGAAATAATTGAGCACAATAGATGGAAAAGCCTTGTCACCGATTACATTGGTATTATTTAATACAAACTGTTTGATCACTTTACCATTGACCAGCACATCCTGGTATACGCCTCCATGGGCATTGCCATACAAATAAAGCAAGCCTCCCAAAAAAAGGAATAAAACCAACACCGAAACTAAAATTACAGAAAGGGTAATTACATTTTTTTGAGAATCTGCCAAAAGCTTCACACTGATATTTTTTTGCATCATTTCCTGGTCAAGCCCCGTCATGGCAATGGTAATAAAAGCGCCTCCAATAATTTGTTTTACAAAAAAACCCTTGCTATTGATATCTGTGTTGAAAATATGGAGATAACCCTTATTTCCAAGCTGGGTAAATGCTTCACCGGTAGAAAGATGGAGGTTGTTCAAAATGTAAATAATGCAAATAACCAATCCGGAAATCATCAAGGTGGTTTGTAACGTGTCTGTATACACGATCGTTCGAACACCCCCTTCAAAAGTATACAACAAGATCATCAGCAATATAACCGCTGCGGTAATTACAAACGGCACTCCCAAGCGATCGAGGATAAAAAATTGCAATACATTAATTACAAGATATAATCTTGCAGTGGCACCCACCGTTCGGCTGATAATAAAAAAAAGCGACCCCGTTTTATAGGCAACCCTGCCAAACCGCTGCAATAGATAATGATAGATAGAAGTGAGATTCAGGCGATAATACAAGGGTAATAGCACAAATGCAATTACCATATAACCAATTAAATAACCGATGGCTACCTGCAGGTAGGCAAAGCCCTTAAATCCATTGGCAGTAACATCGCCTACTGCACCCGGTACACTCACAAAGGTTACCCCGCTCAATGAAGTGCCAATCATACCAAATGCCACCAGCACCCAGTTACTGTTGCGGTTGCCAATAAAGAAAGAATCATTATTAGCGTTGCGGCTGGTGAAATATGCTACCAGTAAGAGCAACACAAAATACCCAATTACGAAAGAAAATAAAATTACTGGCGACATAACAATGGGTTTTGATAAAATTTCATTGAAAATATAAAAAATATTCGTGCCTTTGCTTATAAATAATCAGTAAAGATAGATGGAGTTTAAATCAATCGCAGTTTTTTGTGGCAGCAAAGCAGGAAATTCTACACAATATGTAACCCATGCTACTGAGCTTGGGCATTTGCTGGCTGAGAAAAAGATCCTATTAATTTATGGCGGTGGAAATAAAGGAATTATGGGAGCTGTAGCCAATGGAGTGCTAGAAAAAAAGGGACAAGTAATTGGCATTATTCCCGAAGCCCTGATGGGATGGGAGCATCACCATGAAGGTATCTCTGAGTTGATAGTAGTTGAAAATATGCATATTCGCAAAAGGATGATATATGAAAAATGCGATGCGGCAATTATTTTACCAGGTGGGTATGGTACATTGGACGAACTTTTTGAAATATTAACATGGAACCAACTGAGTATCCACAACAAACCTATTTACATTTTAAACACTGCTGGATTTTATGATTCCCTTTTGGCCCATATAAAGAAAATGATTGCAGAAAACTTCTTATACACTAGTATGGAAGACGCCTTCACCATTGTAACCAATCCTTCAGAAATTTTCAATCTTAGCTGAGCAAACAAGTTCCATTCCTTACCTGAATAAAGCAATATTGAACCCAGCACGAATTACTGGTATCAATCTGCCATAAGAGTCTACATAGGGAGACCCCTTGAGTTGAAGCGCATCAAACATTACGGAGAAATAATAATAGGAGTTGGAACCCTTTTGCCTTCCACTTGAATACCCTGCCCCTATCAACAAGCTATTTACATCCTCCTTTAATTTATAGGAACTAGATCCCGAAGGAATCACCTTAATTGTTTGAAAGTTATGCTCGTATTGAGCTTGGGTAAACAAAAAATTAATTGGAAAGAGTCGCACAAAAGCGCCGGGCCCCAGATTGGTTTGCCGTAGCTTATTATCATATAGATCTGTCTGGCCGGTGTAAATAAAATTAAGACTTACTGCAGCATCTAGCCATGGGGTGAGGCTATAGCCAAGATGCGGACTTACA
>JBIIVV010000018.1:0-25478 GCA_044339235.1 Ferruginibacter sp. | reverse complement strand
TCTGAAGTGGATATTCCCATAATGGTATGTGGGAACCAAACTGCAGGTAGCTTTAACTCTTTGATTTTTTTTGCAGTTTCGTACATTGGTTTCCCATTAACGATTTCTTTTATTGTTTCTGGTTTAAGTGAAAGTGGCGAGCCTGGTTCCTTGGTCCATTTAAGTCCAGCTGGATTTCCTGTAAAGTCTCCTTTTTCTACATGCGTAATTCTTCCACTACCCACCCAGTCACCTTGATTGTCAGCATATAACACTTCATCTTTACTATTTACAGTGAATCCAGCTGGGGAACGAAATCCAGTAGCTATCGGGTTAATTATACCTGCTGGTGTAATTTTTAAAAGCCACCCATGCCATTTACCTAGATCTTCCCCTAATGATAAATTTAAGGTAACGTACATATCTCCATTTTGATCAAGCACAGGACCATATGCATATTCGTGGTATCCCCCACTAAGATCAAAAACTGCGACTGGCGTAAAAACGTCTGCTTTGCCATCGTTATTGGTGTCTTCTATTTTAGTCAATTCCCCTCGTTGAGTGCAATAGAATGCACCGTCTTTATAGGCTAATCCTAGTATTTCGTGAAGCCCTGCAGCAAATTTTGTAAAATGGGGTGCTCCGGCACCATATGCATTTTCTATAATCCATATTTCACCTCTTCGTGTTGAAACCGCAATTCGTCCATCAGGCATTACAGCAATACCACCTACTTCAAGTTTTACATCTTCCGGTATCGAAATTGTTTTTAGAGAATAAAAATCTTTTTCAGTCTGTATACTACTTTTTTGAGCATACGAAGTGGATAGTATTATTGAAAGAAGGACTACAAGAATGATTGATTTAGTATACATCTGAGTGGAGTTAAAATTTATTTTAGTATTGATCACGATAAGCTGTTACGTTCGTTTACCAAATAATTTGGTAGGTAATCTCATTACTTGCAGGAAGTAATAACACTTGTTGATTATGGTATGTTTCAATTACTGGGAATATGGAAGGGGAGACTTGAATATAGTAGGATTGATTATCAATCGCATACAATCCTTTTCCCACTGGCGTAATTGTTTTTGCTTGTGCAATACGAATCATTAAACCTTCTATTCCTTTACCAGTTACAGAAATCGTTCTATTAAATCCTCTTCCCTGCTCAAACGGAGAAATCATATCCTTAATGAACATCTCTTTGTAAGCATAACTAAAAACAGGTAAGCGGCTTTCAGTTAATGTATATCCTTTATATTGATATCCACTTATTGAGTCGATCGAATTTGTTTTATCATAGATTGGGCAATTACCGGCTAATACAATTGGTGATCCCATCGGAGTAGCTGTTTGTGCTTCCCCTCGTTCATACCACATATTCGTTACGTTAAGAAAATCAGTTTTCCATACTTGTAATAATGCACCTTGATGTAGATTATATGAATAATTTACTTGGGTTGGGTCTCCTACAGAAATAACATGGGTTAGTTTTTTATTTTTATGAACCATAAATGACCTGATAATCTCAGGTTCTTTTTCTGTTTTGACAGTAATAAGTGCCGGTGTTACTTCAGGCATGGAAGATGGGTTGTGAAGTGGTATAGCTTTGCTATTTGCTTTTTCAATAAATAAGGATATTCCATTTTGTGCCCATCCATCATTTTTATTTACCCATAAATTAAAATGATGTTCTCCTTTTTCAAGATGGATTGACCCAGAAACAGTTTCTCCGCCTATCCAAGTCCATTTTGGATTTATAACTTTTATACCATCTATTTCTAAACTTCCATCTCCAGAATACGAAGAAGTGAATAGATAGGTATCCGAAGAGGGTATAGTCATTAAACCTTCAAATTGAAGTAAGAAGCCATCTTCTACTGCTGCTAGTCTAGAATCGATTGATTTTGTTTTCCCTTCTGCTGTTGGTTTAATTTTGATGGCTTCTGCTGGTGTTTTGATATTGCGTTCATAGTACTTGTAATTAATCTCGGATGTAGTTACATTTAAATTTTCTAAAAAGGCATAGTGTATATTTTTAAAAGCAACAACTCCATGATCTCCTTGAAACATGATTGGAGCTAACAATTTTTCATCTTCTGCAGCTGATGAACGAGTTGGTCCAGTTACAAAAATATTTTCATGCAGTATTATTCCGTTAAGTTTTATGAAATTAAATTTCGCATTCATTATTTTTTTTCCAGCTGCATCAAATTTTGGTGCTTGAAAAGAAATTTCCATATGTTGCCAAAGACCTGGGGCTAGACTTGCATTTTTTAATGGGGCATTGCCTTCAAAGCCTTTATCACCGCTCCATCTTTCATATATTCCACCCATATCACTTGAGGTGGGTACTTTCGAATTCCAGCTATCTAGGATTTGCACTTCATATCTAGATTGGAAGTATATTCCTGCGTTAGACCCTTCGGCTACCATGATGTCTAGTTCCAGATATATATCTCCATGATTAAATTTTGTAAAGAGGTTACGGCCTTCTTTGAATTGAATCTCTTTTTTGAAGTTGTTGTATAAAATCCCAGTGCCTTTTGATGTGTTCAATGATTCACTGTCATATTTACCTTTAATATCACCCACTATTTCCCAATTTTCTGAAGCGGATTTGAATCCTTCCAGATTATCCAGTTGAATGTCATTTAATCTTGATGTAAGTTTTTGTGCATTGATATTACTTATCAATAAAATAGAAAAGATAAACGGGCAAATTATTTTAGCAAACATGCAAATTATTTTAGTGGATGAATTTAGTTAAAAAAACTTGTCTCGACCTAGAAAACTTTTTAAAAATGAATCCTGAATTTAATTTACAGCGGTAAATTTAAACCCAAAATCCTGTCAATAAATAAAGATATTACAATTATTAATGTCATTATGCTACATTAAGTCATTAAAACTATAATTCAATTATAATTTCTTTATTATAAAATGATATTTATAGACCTAAGGAAAAAGCATAGCCCAAAACCAGTTTTTTAGGATACAAATCAATGATTTACACTAATTTTTAAGTTAGCTTTTATTTTTCTCTTTCTTTCTTATAAATTTTTTATACAAAAAGGGCCCTTATTTTTAAGGGCCCTTACTAAAATTTGATTTTACAAAAACTATTTTGGTAAAACAACAGCATTTATAACGTGTACTACACCGTTTCCTGCTTTTAAATCTGTTGCAGTAACAGTAGCAATTCCACCATTTTCATCTGTTAAAATAACCTCACCATCCTTTAAGGAAGCAGTTAATGTTCCACCACTCACTGCTTTCAATGTAACTTTACCTTTACCGTCTTTTATAGCCTTTAAAACTGCAGCTGCGTCTAAATTACCAGCTACAACATGATATGTCAATATCTTAGCTAAAGTAGCTTTGTTCTCTGGTTTTAAAAGGTTTTCCACAGTTCCCGCAGGCAATTTTGCAAATGCTTCGTTGGTTGGTGCAAAAACCGTGAAAGGTCCTGCGCTTTGTAAAGTACTTACTAAATCAGCTGCTTTTACGGCAGCAACTAAAGTTGTATGCGCGTTAGAACCAATAGCAACATCTACAACTGTTTTTTGTGCTGATGCAGAGATAATACCTCCAATAAGCATCGTCAATAAAAATTTCATTTTCATATTCATTATTTTTTTAGTTATTTAAAAAACACAATAGCTATTAAAAAAGTTTTTATAAATGATGTATTTACAATTAATTAACATCTCTGTTAATAATTATCAATAAATATTTAATTAAAGTTCCACGTTATATGTAGAAATAGGATTCCAAATAACTTTTACAATTTATTTTATGTTAAAGCAATTTTTATTGGCCTATGGCTTGGTAATGGGAGTGGCTGATTTCATATTATCATTCAACCACCCTCTGAGGTATAAAAGAATCCGATATTTTAATTTTTCAAAATAGATTCGGAACAAAAGCAATTGACAAATCTTATGTCAATGTCAAACTAAAAGAGATTGTGAAAAAATATGGATTTACTATAGACGGGAACATTAGTAGCCATCTTTTCAGAAAGACACTTGGGAACAGGGTATTGAAGTTGAATAATTACTCCAACGAATCTGTAATCTTACTGATGGAATTATTCAACCATAGTAGTCCAGCTATCACTAAAAAATATCTTGGAATTAGAGAGAAGGAAATACACGATGTGTATGATTCGGTGAGGTTATAATCGCCATTTCCTATCCTTAATAAGCAAATTCACTGCAGTATTTACTGCAGTATTACTAAATTTTGTAAAAGTAAAATGGTTGAAAATCCGGTATAAAATACAGATAATCAACTATTTGTGGTCCCGACAAGAATCGAACTTGTGTCTAATGTTTAGGAAACATCTATTCTATCCACTGAACTACGGGACCAATTGCACCATTGAGCAAAACAGGTGCAGAATTGGGAGTGCAAAAGTAACAAACAACACAATAGCATCCAACATTGATTGATTTATAGTCCAATTTACTTTTTTACTCCTTCAAAGCCCCTGCATTCCATGTTCGTAATTTTCTTACCCTTATCTTTGCCATCCTAATAAATTAAGCATATGAAGTGGTTGACCGTAGTTATTAAATACCGTCTTTGGATCGGAATCGTATTATTGGCCCTAGCCATTTTTACCAATGTACAAGCTGGCTTTTGGCCATCCTTTGTGCTTTATTTGATAGCCGTGATATTAATTGTAGGTCATTTTGTATTTGGCCCCATGCGCTTGATACAGGAGTGTATGGAAACCGGCGATATGGAAGGTGCCAAAAAAGTGCTAGGATCCATCTGGTTCCCCGCCTTGTTGATCAAACCTATCCGTTCTGTTTACTATACTGTAAAAGGCAATTTAGACATGGTAGACCAAGATTTTGCTGGTGCCGAAAAGAACTTAAAAATAAGCCAGGAATTAATGGGCGACGGTTCGGGTTTAATGGGTGGACAAATGAAACAGGCAGAAGGGGCCAATAAACTGCAGCTAGGTATGCTAGCCATGCAAAAAGGCGATATGAAACAGGCGGAAAGCTATATTCGTGGAGCCATCCGCTCGGGCTTGCCTGATAAGGAAAACGAGGCCGCTGCCTATCTTCAACTTTCGTCCATCATGATCAATAAAAGAGAATTCAGAGCCGGGAAAGACTATTTTAAAAAGGCCAAGGCCCTTAAACCTACCACCCCACAAATTGCTGACCAGATCAAACAAATGGAAAAATACATTACCCGCATGCCGGGGTAATTTTACCCAAACAATACAGATTAAATCCCCACATCATATTGCTGAAAGGCTATCGCTTGAACAGTTTTTCTGTCTTTGCAAATCGATAATCAAAAATTCCTTGCAGCTGCTTTTTTACGAAAAGGAAATGGGCGATATCTCCTAAAAACCAGAACGGCAGCTTGTAATGTACAATATCCGTCATCTCTACTCCTCCATCAACCGATTTAAAATGATGCTGGTGGTGCCACATTGCATAGGGACCAAATCGCTGCTCATCCACAAAATATTTTTTATCGGCCACATGGGTAATTTCGGTCATCCAATAAATGGGGATATTCAATACCGGACTCACCTTATATTCAATAATTTGCCCCGGATACATTTTTTCTCCATGGTGCTTTGATACAATGTTAAAACCCAATTCATCGGGGGTAATCTCTTTTAAGTTGGCAGGACTGCTAAAAAAATCCCATGCTTCCTCCAAACTGATGGGTAATTGTTGTACTGTTTTAATGCTATAGACCTTACTCATATTGACTGTTTATGCAAATAACAACTTTTGCTAGTTAATGTTGCTATTTTTAATAAAATAAAAAACCGGTGAGTCACCGGGCAGGGTGAGTCACCGGAGGGGGTGAGTCACCGGGAGGATAGGTTCTCCCTCAGCTAAAAAGCCGATTCACCATCAGCCCCACCCCATTCAGCCAATTTTATCATTTTCAAACCACTGCAAACAAAAGAAACAGCCTAAGTTTGCAGTATAATATCAATTAATGAAAATTCATCCATTACTATATTGTACGGCTGCCATTGTTGCCATTTACTTTATTTTCATTACAGGTACTGGTTGTGCACAAATTGGATCACCCACCGGTGGACCAAGAGACAGTATCCCCCCTGAACTGGTAAGTGCTATCCCTAAATTACTGAACACTAATTTTAAGGGCAATAAGATCATCCTTAATTTTAATGAATATGTAGATGTGCAAGATGTGCAAAACAATTTGCTGGTTTCGCCATTGCCAAAAATCAACCCAACCATAGATTTTAAATTTAAAATAGTCACGATCAAGTTAAAGGACAGTTTGCTGGATAATACCACCTATACCATTAACTTCGGAAATGCTATCCGAGATAATAATGAAGGCAACCCCTTTAAAAATTTCAGTTACGTATTCTCCACCGGAAAAACGATTGATTCTTTACAAATAAGCGGCAGGGTAATCATAGCACAAACAGGCAAAGCAGACAGTACGATTATTGCCCTATTGTATCAGCAGGCTGATGATTCCGCAGTTCAAAAAAGAAAGCCGAATTATATTGCCAAATTAGATAGTTCTGGAAATTTCACTTTCAAATACCTGGCGGCAGGTGAATACAAAATTTATGCATTGAAAGATGGCGATGGAGGAAAAAACTATAATTCAAAAATTGAAATGTTTGCTTTTGCTGACTCTGTGGTAGCAGCTGCTGAAAGCTTTTCACCCATTAAGCTCTACGCCTATGAAGAGGAAAAAGAGGAGAAGAAAGTTCCAAAGACTACGGCTGTAGGCGGAAAAAATGCTGCACTACTTGATAAAAAACTAAAATACACTAGCAGCTTAACGAATAACGAACAGGATATACTCTCCGATCTTTTACTAACAGTTAATCATCCATTAAAAATGTTGGATGCAAAAAAATTAATTTTAACAGATACCAACTTCAATACTATAGCCACAAAGATATCAATAGACAGCACGCAGAAAATCATATCTATCCAAACAAAATGGAAGGAAGGTGCCCAATACCGATTATTGGTATTCAAAGAAGCATTCAGTGATTCAAGCGGCACTCAATTAGCCAAACAGGATACCATTCGCTTTGTTACAAAACAGGAAACTGCTTATGGCAACCTAATCATCCGCTTTAGTAACCTTGCAACTGTCGTTCATCCCATCTTACAATTTATTAAAGAAGGGGAAATTTATAAATCTATTCCCATTACCAGTCCACAATGGAGCGATAAATTATTTCGTCCGGGGGAGTATGAACTTAGGGTATTGTTTGATGAAAATAATAATGGTAAATGGGATCCTGGAAGTTATTCAAAAAAAATACAACCCGAAAAAGCCATTACACTTGATGCCAAACTAGTCATTAAGGCCAATTGGGACAATGAAAGAGATATCAAGTTTTAAGAAGCAATTTTCAACATTCAGGCATTGTATTTCCAGATCAATTTTCGAATGACTGCAATAATTTAAACTCCTTTCAGTTTTCAACTAACCAATTATCAGTTAACTTCGTTCAATGATTTTTTCATCTTCACTTTTAGAAAATGCGGTTACCGAATTTGCCAAACTACCCGGCATCGGAAAGAAAACTGCGTTGCGATTGGTGCTTCACCTAATCAAACAAGAAGTCAATGCGGTAACACAATTCAGCGAAGCCATTTCCAGATTAAGAGAAGAGATCAAATTCTGTAGCAGATGTTATAATATTTCTGATGCAGCACTTTGTAATATTTGCAGTAACCCTGCTCGCAAGCAGGGTATATTGTGCGTGGTGGAAAACATTCGCGATGTAATTGCAATTGAAAGCACCCAACAGTTTAATGGTGTTTATCATGTGCTGGGGGGCATCATTTCCCCATTAGATGGTGTGGGACCAGAGCAGTTAACCATTGACGCCCTGATTCAAAGAATTGCCCAAGAAGAAATCACTGAAATCATCTTTGCCTTAAATGCCAATATCCAGGGCGACACTACCATTTATTATATCAGCAAAAAACTAAAGGGATTGCCTGTAAAAATCACCACCATTGCCCGGGGCATTGCCTTTGGAGGCGAATTGGAATATGCGGATGAAATGACCCTAGCCAAAAGCATCTCCAACCGGATACCCGTTGAAAACTTTATTGTTTCCGGAAATTAAGTAAACCTGCCCTCTTACCCTTCATTCTAGATCAAAACAGCCCATTTTACTGCCATCGCATTTTGCAGTACGGCTTAGTTGCTTTATTTTTGCCTCGCTCTCAGGCAGATTTGTTTATTGTTCAGCCTGAAAGCATTTGTAAGTGAACTAATAAACGAAAACAATTCTACTTCCTTTCTGCCCGGATTGATTCTCGTTTATTATTTTACCAACATTTTTCTATTGAGTAGCATCAACTAGGGACTTCAATAGTCTCCTAAAAGCTCAATTACATCGAAACATTCAGTAATTTTTGTCCGGTTATTTTTTCACCCGGATTCAGTGATTGACTCATTATTTAAAACACTCCGTCCACCAGACGGATATACAGTATGAAAAAAAGTATTCAGGAAAGTCTTGTCGAAAGAATATTAATCATTGATGGTGCTATGGGCACGATGATTCAACGTCATAAACTAGAAGAAGCAGATTACCGGGGCGAACGTTTTAAAGACTGGCATACCGATGTGAAAGGCAACAACGATCTATTGAGTATTACTCAGCCCGATATTATTACCGGCATTCACAAATTATACCTTGAAGCTGGCGCCGACATCATTGAAACCAATACATTCAGCAGCACCGTGATAGCACAAGCGGATTACGATATGCAATCGCTAGCCTACGAACTGAATGTAGCTTCTGCAAAATGTGCAAGATTGGCAGCAGATGAATACACTGCCAAAAACCCTTCCAAACAAAGATTTGTAGCAGGTGCCATTGGCCCGCTCAATAAAACACTGAGCTTATCACCAGATGTAAATAACCCAGGCTTTCGCGCAGTTACCTTCGACGAAGTGGCCGCTGCATACACAGAACAAATAAAAGGTTTGATAGAAGGTGGCGTAGATATTTTGTTGATTGAAACCATCTTCGATACCCTCAATGCGAAAGCTGCCATCTATGCAGCCAAAAAACATTTCAGAGAAACCGGTATGGCAGAATTGCCTATCATGATTAGTGGTACCATTACAGATGCCAGCGGACGCACCCTAAGTGGACAAACATTGGAAGCTTTTTATGTATCCGTAATGCATGCAAACCCATTGAGCGTGGGACTAAACTGTGCACTAGGAGCAGCGGAAATGCGGCCTCACGTAGAGGAATTGGCACAAATATGCAGTTGCTTTACCTCCGCTTATCCAAACGCTGGCTTGCCCAATGCATTTGGAGAATATGATGAACAGCCTCATGAAACTGCCCATATCATTGAAGAATGGGCTGCGAATGGATGGCTCAATATTGTTGGTGGTTGCTGTGGCACCACTCCCGACCATATTAAGCATATTGCCGACGAAGTGGCCAAGTTTAAACCAAGAGCATTGCCGGTACTAGAAAAAATATTATAAAATAAGCTGAGAAATTCTATACTTTCCTAAGAGAAATATTTATTTTAAACAGCTGGCGACAAAATGCCACTGAGCCAAAAATAAAACAATCTTATATGGAAATTACAGAACAACTAATAGTGGATCGGGTGTTGCTGATCCGAGGGATAAAAGTAATGCTGGATAAAGATCTAGCGGAAATGTACGGGGTAGCGGTAAAGAGGTTAAATGAACAGGTAAAAAGAAATCATACCCGTTTCCCTCAGGACTTTATGTTTCAGGTATCAATGGATGAATGGATCCACTTGAAGTCGCATTTTGCGACTTCAAGTTGGGGTGGTACAAGAAAATTACCCTATGCATTCACTGAGCAGGGAGTAGCCATGTTGTCGAGCGTGCTAAATTCTGAAACAGCCATTCAGGTAAATATCCAAATCATTCGGGTATTTACAAAAATGAAACAACTGCTGCTTGAAAACAAAGAATTGCTTTTAAAAATTGATAAGGCGGAAAAGAAACTGACGGATCATGATAAAGATCTTCAAAACATCTTTACCGTTTTAAAAAAATTGATACCATTGCCCGAATCGGCTAAGCGAAACCCAATTGGATTTCCTTATCCGAAAAAGAAATAGACCAAGTAAAAAATATTCATAGTTAACCAATACCCCCTTCATAAAAAGTGGTGGAAAAATCATGAGCGAAAACATACATATTAAACCTTACCTCCGATTAAGCGGATTAGAACCCCTGGTGGTAAGACCCGAAACGAACTTTGTAAATATTGGCGAGCGTACCAACGTTACCGGTAGTAAAATGTTTGCCCGACTAATCAGAGAGGGATCCTATGAACAAGCTTTAACAGTTGCCCGCCAGCAAGTAGAAAGCGGCGCACAGATCATTGATATCAATATGGATGATGCCTTATTGGAAGGCGTGCAAGCCATGACCACTTTTTTGAATCTGGTGCAGGCAGAACCTGATATTGCCAAGATCCCCATTATGATCGATTCCTCTAAATTTGAGATCATTGAGGCCGGCTTAAAATGTGTACAAGGAAAATGTATCGTCAACTCCATCTCCATGAAAGAGGGGGAGGCCAAGTTTATTGAACAGGCTTTTATTTGCAAGAGTTATGGTGCATCCGTGATTGTAATGGCATTTGATGAAGTGGGACAAGCGGATACCAAACAACGAAAAATAGAAATTTGTCATCGTGCCTACAAGATTTTAACCGAGCAAGTGGGCTTCGATCCGCAGGATATTATTTTTGATCCCAATATTTTTGCTATCGCTACCGGAATTGAGGAACATAGTAATTATGCCGTAGACTTTATTGAAGCCACTAAGGAAATCAAAAAATTGATGCCTCTCACAAAAGTGAGTGGAGGGGTGAGTAATGTATCGTTTTCTTTTAGAGGCAATGACCATGTAAGGGAAGCGATCCATAGTGTATTCTTATACTATGCTATCAAAGCAGGTATGGATATGGGTATTGTAAATGCGGGGCAGCTGGTGGTGTACGACGAAATAGAACCTACCCTTCGGGAGCTTTGTGAAGATGTTATCCTTAACAGAAATAATGATAACAATGAGGCCACTGAAAAATTAATTCTGCATGCAGAAAAAGTAAAGGCAAAGGGGAAGGTAGAAATCAGGGATGAAAAATGGAGAAATGAATCGGTTGAAAAACGACTTTCCCATGCATTGGTAAATGGAATTACCGAATATATTGATGCAGATACGGAAGAAGCTAGGCTTACCTATCCCAAACCACTAGATGTAATTGAAGGACCGCTGATGGATGGTATGAACATTGTGGGTGATCTGTTTGGCGCTGGCAAAATGTTTTTACCCCAGGTGGTAAAAAGTGCCAGGGTAATGAAAAAAGCCGTAGCGGTACTCACCCCTTTTATAGAACAAGAAAAAGAAGATAGAAAGCAGGCACATCTTGCTGCCGGCACCACCAATGAAGAATCTGCAGGTGCTGCAAAGATTTTGTTGGCAACGGTAAAGGGAGATGTGCATGATATTGGTAAAAATATTGTAGGAGTGGTATTGGGTTGCAATGGGTATGATATTATTGACTTGGGAGTAATGGTGGCAACTGATAAAATTTTAGATGCTGCCATAAAACACAATGTTGACATCATCGGACTGAGTGGCCTGATTACGCCTTCACTAGATGAGATGGTGCATGTAGCCCACGAGATGAAACGAAGAGGGATGACACAACCACTGTTGATTGGTGGCGCCACCACTTCTCGAATGCATACCGCAGTTAAAATTGCACAGCAATATGACAATGGCGTAATCCATGTACTAGATGCTAGCAGGAGTGTTACTGTTGCCGGTAGTTTATTGAGTAAAGAACAAAAAACTGATTTTCTCCATGGTGTAAAAAAAGAATACGACCAACTCAAGGAAGATTTTGCCAATAAGAAAACCATCAAAAATTATTTGCCTTTCGAAGTAGCCCAGCAAAATCCGGTAATCATTGAATGGGACCATTTTACACCGATTCAACCATCCTTTACTGGCACCAAAATTTTCGAACAATACGCATTGGCAGAAATTGCTGAATTTATCGATTGGCAACCATTTTTTATTGCTTGGGAAATGCATGGTAAATTTCCTCAGTTGCTTACCGATGAGGTGATTGGATCAGCTGCTACCCTTTTATACAAGGATGCCCAAAAACTGTTGAAGCAAATCATAGATGAAAATTGGCTAACCGCTAGAGGTGCTATTGGCTTTTGGCCTGCCCAAAA
The DNA here is from genome assembly GCA_044339235.1 of Ferruginibacter sp. Classification (GTDB taxonomy): domain Bacteria; phylum Bacteroidota; class Bacteroidia; order Chitinophagales; family Chitinophagaceae; genus Ferruginibacter. Next base: position 13,230 of record JBIIVV010000018.1, on the reverse strand, counting down.
AACAGCACCCGATACCGTTACCGTACAAACAGAAAAAGGAACTATTCAGCTAGAATTTTTACGGCAGCAAATAAAGAAAGCTGCTGGCCAGCCGAATTTGTCATTGGCCGATTTTATCAATACAAGTTCATCGCAAAAGACTGACTATATCGGTGCCTTTTCTGTAACGATCGAAGGAATTGAACCGCATATAAAAAGATTTGAAGCTCAACTGGATGACTATAATAAAATCATCTTGCAAGCCTTGGCCGACAGGCTGGCGGAGGCTTTTGCTGAATTGTTACATCAAAAAACAAGGCTCGACTATTGGGGTTATGCTACCGATGAGCACTTAACCCATGAGCAATTGATCAAAGAAGAATACTTAGGCATTCGCCCAGCTCCGGGCTACCCCGCCTGCCCAGATCATACTGAAAAATATAAACTATTTGATCTGTTGGGTGGCGAAACCGCCACTGGAATTCATTTAACCGAATCACTTGCAATGTATCCGGCCTCAAGCGTTTGCGGATGGTATTTTGCAAATCCCGGTAGTAAATATTTTGGGGTGGGTAAAATAAATGAAGATCAACTGAAAGATTATGCCCAAAGAAAAGCGATGCCGCTGGCAGAAGCCAGAAAATGGTTAAGCCCAATTTTGGAATAATTGAATGGCTCCTTCAAATTGCCATTGTTTGCTCCAGCGAAACAATCTTACCCTAGAAGATACTGGCTTTGTATTAGCAGGTGCTTGAGCTATTTGCCAATAAATAATAATATGAAAGCGAATTCTTTTAGCTTATTTTTGTGGGAGCAAAATAAACGCATCAAAAATTGAAAAGACAGCTAAAAGCCCTTCCTATCCTACTCATTGTGCTGTTGTTTCATTTCATCGCCTTCGCACAAAACAAGAAAAAAGAAAGAACCAGGGAATTCTATTTTTCATGGGGATACAATAAAGAGTGGTATACAAACAGCAATGTAAAAATTAGCCAGCCCAGCCTAGGAAATGAGTATAATTTTGTTGGTATCAAAGGGCACGATCACCCTGGATGGGATGAAGGCCTTTTCAAAATCCCTATTACAATTCCACAATACAACTACCGTTTTGGCCTATTCGTAAATAAGAAAAAAGGTATCGCATTTGAAATAAATTTTGATCATACCAAATACATATTTGCAGATCAGGATGCGAGAATAAAAGGCACCATCAATAACAGAGCAGTTGACAGTATCGTCCACTTTTCAGCCGCCAATGGATTTCACTATTACCTCAATAACGGCGCCAATTTTCTACTGTTTAATATTGTAAAACGTTGGCAATGGTATGCAACCAAAAATAAAAATATCAAAATCGATTTTTTGGGTAAAGTTGGCATTGGCCCCGTTATCCCACACGTTGAAAATGCATTTTTTGGTCAGGCAAATCAACCCGGATTTCAATTGGGTGGATGGAATATAGGTATTGAAACTGCCATCCGAGCCACACTCTTTAAATATGCATTTCTAGAATATTCCAACAAGTTGGACTATGCCCGATACTCCAATTTAAAAGTGTTTGAAGGCAGGGCCAAACATGCTTTTGGCACTTATGAAATGGTTGCAAGTTTGGGCTTTAGTTTTCCGGTAGGTGCTAGGGAAAAGAATTAAATTGTATCCTTAAAAAATATTTTTATCATGCGAATCATATCCTACAATGTAAACGGCCTGCGCGCAGCATTTAAAAAAGGGTTTATTGACTGGTTGAAAACAAATCCTGCAGACATTATCTGCCTGCAAGAAACCAAGGCCACCAAAGATGATATCGATATCAAACAGTTAGATGCCTTAGGATTTCACCACCATTGGTTTAGCGCGCACAAAAAAGGCTACAGCGGTGTGGCGGTATTTTCAAAAATAAAACCCGATCAGGTAATAACTGGCAATGGCCACAAGGAAAGTGATGATGAAGGAAGGGTAATACAACTCGATTTTGGCGATATCCGGCTAATCAACGCCTACTTTCCCTCTGGTACCAGCGGCGATCTAAGACAGCAATTTAAATACACTTGGTTGGATGAGTTGCAGACCTATCTAGACAAATTAAAGAAAAAGCATCCTAAAATAATCTTGTGTGGAGATTACAATATAGCGCATGAAGCTATTGACATCCATGACCCCAAGGGAAATAAAAATAGCAGTGGTTTTTTACCACAGGAAAGAGAATGGATGACCCAATTTTTAGCCAGCGGATGGATTGACAGTTTCCGCGTATTTCACAAAGAGCCACACCGTTATAGTTGGTGGAGCCAGCGTTTCCCTACTGTGCGCGAAAACAACAAAGGTTGGCGCATTGATTACATCACCGTAACGGCTCCTTTAAAAGATCAATTGGTGGATGCAGATATTTACCCGGATGTAAAGCACAGTGACCACTGCCCGGTTTATTTAGAACTAAAACCCTGATTAGCCTTTTACGACTTATTGATTTGTTAATAGTATAATGATGTAAGCAACTTTAATTTTTCTCAGATGATCATTTATAACGTTACGATTAAAATACAAAATTCCATACATCAGCAATGGCTGATTTGGTTAAAAGACGAGCATATTCCTGAAATTCTAAATACCGGCTGCTTTACCCAATCTAATGTTTTGCAATTATTGGAAACAGATGATTCGGAAGGCCCCACCTATGCAGTTCAATTTCATGCAGAAAGCAAATCCGATTATAACCGATACCAAGAGTTATTTTCTGCAGGATTACGAAAAAAGTCGTACGAGAAATGGGGTGATCAATTCATCGCTTTTAGGTCCGTAATGCAGGTTGTTAACTAAATGTGCAAAATTAAAAAAAGCCCTTTTGTTCAATCAAAATCCTCCTTATATTAGCAGCAAATCCGCGCAGGCACTGAATTTACTGCCAATAAAAGCTACAACGCTTTGCTGTAAAGGGTTTCAACTTTTTGAGACCTATTCTTCGCTGGCTTATTAAAACAGCTTTTTGAAGGTAAAACCTTTAAGCTGGGGGCTTACAGCGATTTTTTTCATTGAAAAAATTAGAAAAAAAAATTGTTACAATTAAAAACCGTCTATATTTGTTGAAGTAAACTTTTAAAAACTCAATTATGAACAAAGCAGAATTAATCGCGAAAATTTCTGATGATGCAGGCATCACCAAAACACAAGCAAATGCAACCTTAGATTCTTTTGTGCAAGCAGTTACAAAAACATTAAAAGGCAATGGCAAAGTTACTTTAGTTGGCTTTGGTACTTTCTCTGTGTCTAAAAGAGCAGCCCGTAATGGTCGCAATCCACAAACAGGAGCAGTTATTAAAATTAAAGCTAAAAAAGTAGCTAAATTTAAAGCTGGTAAAGAATTGTCTTCAAAAATCTAATGATCAGTTAGCTACATTAAAAAAGCAAGACGTATACTATGTCTTGCTTTTTTATCTTATTCCACTTCATTCAATTAAAAATACCAATATGGGACGCGGAGATATCAAAACAAAAAAAGGTAAAATTGCAAAAGGGTCTTTTGGAAAATCAAGACCTGCAAAACCAGCTAAGAAAGCAGCAGTAGCAAAAACAGCAACAGCAGCAGCAGCAACAGTAGTAGTTAAGAAAGCAGTTGTAGCCAAGAAAGCGGCAGTAGCCAAGAAGGCTGAATAATATCATCGGTTGATAAGTTGGCAGGGTGAAACCAATCAACTTATCAACTTACTACCTTTTTCCAGAACTGCTTTGGATTCGATAGGATCGACTAAAATGAGGACTTCCCATTAAAACCTCTTGATATTGGAAAAGTATATAAATTCGATAAGACTAATTCCTCAAAAAAGAATTCACCATTCACCATTCACCATTCACCATTCACCCTTCACCCTTCACCATTCACCATTCACCATTCACCATTCTGATTACGCTTTATCCCTTAACCAAGGTTCCCACCTTTTCACCAACAATCACTCTTAATAAATTGCCGGGTTCATTCATATCAAACACAATAATTGGCAATTCATTTTCCATACACAAAGTAAATGCGGTCATATCCATGACCTTCAAATTTTTATTGATACAATCTGTAAAAGAAATTTTTGAAAACTTGGTTGCAGTAGGGTCTTTTTCAGGATCGGCCGAATAGATGCCATCTACCCTGGTTCCTTTAAGGATTACATCCGCTTGTATTTCAATAGCCCTTAAAGAGCCCGCTGTATCGGTAGTAAAATAGGGGTTGCCGGTACCTGCACCAAAAATTACCACCCTTCCTTTTTCCAAATGCCTGATTGCTCTACGTCGAATATAGGGCTCTGCAATTTGTTCCATTTTAATGGCACTTTGTAAACGGGTATAAACCCCTGCCTTTTCCAATCCACTTTGTAAAGCCATTCCGTTGATCACTGTGGCCAACATGCCCATATAGTCGCCCTGTGCACGCTCAATACCCGTTTCCGCCTCATTCATCCCGCGGTAAATATTACCTCCTCCGATCACAATCGCAACCTGAACACCCAATTCAATAATACTTTTTATATCCTTCGCATAACGACTGATCACCTGGCTATCCAAACCAAAATTTTTATCTCCCATCAAAGATTCACCGGAAAGCTTTAGAAGTACGCGCTTAAATTTTGGTATCATGTTGTTAAAATTTTAACGAAGATATATTTTTAAAATTATTTTACTGTCTTTATTGAAAGAGATCCCTTCAAATAGGATAGCTGAAGCCAGCGAAAACTAAAAAAACATAGATACGGAGCGCATAGAGAAGGCATAAAAAAAGCGAAACTTTCGTTTCGCCTTTCTAAATAGGATTGTATAGATTAACCTAGCGCTACCCTTTTGAATTCGGTCACTTTTAAATCAGCATCAATGCTTTTCAGATAATCAGCAACACTTTTGCTATTATCTTTTACAAAGGCCTGTGCCAACAAAGTATTATCCTTAAAGAATTTATTCACTTTTCCTACAGCAATTTTCTCGGCCATTTCTGCTGGCTTACCTTCTGCTTTAATTTGTTCAATGGCAATATCTCTTTCCCTAGCGATGGTTTCGGGAGCAATAGAGGACTCGTCAACGGCAAGTGGATTCATTGCAGCAATCTGCATGGCTACATCCTTACCCGCATCTCCTGCTTCCTTATTAAACCCTACCAATACACCCATGCGATTGGCACCATGAATATAAGAGGCAACATAGGCTGCTTCAACACGTTCAAATTTAATAGCAATCTTTTCTCCGATAGCAGCCAATTTATCATTGATCAGCTCTGCTACTTTTGTTCCATTGATTTCAACTTCGTTCAACGCTTCTGCAGAACTTACATTATGGGCAATGGCTGCATCCATAATGCTTTGAGAAAATGCTACAAACTCAGCATTTTTACTTACAAAATCAGTTTCGCAACTGATGCAAACGATCATACCAGTTTTGTTATCCGCTGTGGTTTTTGCAAGTATCACGCCTTCTTTTGCTTCACGGTCGCTGCGCTTTGCGGCAACCTTCTGTCCCTGTTTGCGCAACCAATCAATGGCTGCTTCAAAATCACCGTTACTTTCTGTCAATGCTTTACGGCAATCCAACATGCCTGCACCCGTTGATTGACGCAATTTATTAATATCTGCTGCTGTTATAGTTGCACTCATAATAATATTTTTAAATACAAAAATTCATTTGTAGTTACACAAATGAATTTTTGCTGAATTATAAAATTGGTAATGTAAGAACTAAAAGATCAATCGTGAACATTTTGCTCAATCAAGTTACCGGTAAGTTACCAGTAACAAAAGCATTGTTGACTCACCTACTACCTTGGTCCGGCTGCTCCGCCACCAGCTGGCTTTCTTCCGCCAGCACCTGGACCTGCAACCCGACGTTTAGTTGGTGCGCCACCTTTTGCCCTTTTGTTTCTATCGTCTCCACCATCTGCTTTTTGTTCAAAACGGGCTGCTTTTGCTTCTGCACTTTCTTCACTATCTCCGCTGCTGTCATCTTCATCCTTTTCTGCCTGACGCTCTGCCAAACCTTCGGCTATAGCGGCTGCAATATAGTTTACAATGATAGCGATTGACTTGGTTGCATCATCATTTGCAGGAATAGCAAATTCAACTTTATTAGGATCGCAATTGGTATCTACCATACCAAATGTGGTAATATTCAAACGCTTGGCTTCTGCTAATGCAATATGCTCATGTCCTATGTCCACCAAAAATAAGGCGGCTGGAACGCGGCTAATTTGAGCAATACCACCCAACACTTTTTCCATTTTATCCTTATCACGGGTAAGTGTTAAGCGCTCTTTTTTAGTTAAATTATCAATACTGCCATCGTTCAGCATTTTTTCGATGCTCTGCATTTTTTTAACACTTTTACGAACTGTGTTAAAATTGGTAAGCATGCCGCCTAACCAACGTTCTGTTACGAAAGGCATATTAATGCGCTTGGCACAATCAGAAACGATTTCTTTTGCTTGTTTTTTTGTAGCCACAAACATTATTTTCTTTCCGCTTTTTGCGATTGATTTCAATGCAGCAGCAGTTTCCTGTAAACCTTCTACGGTTTTATTCAGGTCAATGATGTGGATACCTTTTTTCTCAGCAAAAATGTAAGGCAACATTTTAGGATTCCACTTCTTTTTCAAGTGACCAAAGTGAACGCCTGCTTCAAGAAGTTGCTGTTGTAAGGAAGTATTATTTTCCATTATAGTTATTTGAAAATTTGAAAATTTGAAAATTTGAAAACAAACTGCCATTGCGCTCCACCGCAGCGGAGACAAAGACTTACCGTTTGCTGAACTGGAAGCTCTTTCTAGCTTTCTTACGTCCTGGTTTTTTACGCTCTACAGCACGTGGATCTCTTTTCAATAATCCAGCAGCCTTTAAAGCCGGGCGATAGTCTGCACTCACCTCGAGCAATGCACGTGCAATACCCAATTTGGTTGCTTCTGCTTGGCCCTTGATACCTCCACCCTGCGCATTGACAATGATGTCAAATTTGTCGGTAGATTCTACTGTTTTAAGGGGTGCTTCAACCTGATTTTGTAAGTAAATCAACGAGAAGTAATTTTTGTAATCTTTGCCATTGACCGTTATTTTACCGTCTCCCTTGCTTAAGAACACACGGGTTACAGCTTCTTTACGACGACCAACTGCGTTTTTTTGCTTTTCCATTATTTCAATTTGAAAATTTGAAAATTTGAACGTTTACAATTGTATTAGAAACGTCCAATTCAATTCATTAGTGATTAAAATTTAAGTTCTACTGGTTTTTGTGCACCATGTGGATGCGCTGTACCTACATATACAAATAACTTTTTGTACATTTTGCGTCCCAAACGATTTTTAGGCAACATACCTTTGATCGCTCTTTCGATGATCACTTCAGGCCTGCGCTTTAATAGATCTTTCGCAACTTCTTCTTTACGGCCACCTGGGTAACCACTGAAGTTGTCATAAATTTTTTCATTCAGTTTGTTGCCGGTAAATTTGATTTTGTCGCAATTGGTTACAATTACAAAATCTCCGCAATCAACATGAGGGGTGTAATAGGCTTTATTCTTACCACGAAGAATTGCCGCAATCCTAGAACACATACGTCCAACGGTTTGATTAGTACCATCAACCACATACCAGCTGTGTATAACGGTAGCCTCGTTCGCATGTTTGGTGGTGAAATGTAGTTTACTCATTGTATTTATTTTTAAGTGATGCCTTCGCTATCCCGTAGGCTTTTTTAAATGGACGGCGAAGGTAAGCGGGTACAGGTGATTTTCCTACTAATTGAATCAATATTTTTTAGCGCACCTTTATAACTAATTGATTTACAGTAATAATTTTGAACAAATAAATTAATACAGGTGGTAAACTGAATTAATAAAACCGCTAAAAGGTATTCTTAAAGCGAGTTTTGCAAATAATATAGCTGCTTCATAAACACTTTCCTACTCCTATTGAACATAAAAGCTGCCCAGATAATTGTCTGGGCAGCTTTTATGTTCAATAATATGGTCGATTGATTACTAGTTAGTAATAGTTACCGTTTGCAAATTTTCATTTAAAGTAATCGTATAGGTACCGGCTGAAGCGGGAGTTTTAAAATTATCTCCACCTTCCCATTTAATTTTACGAGCAGTTCCTACTGCATTGCTTCCACCACTATTGTCTTCATAATCAAAAGCGCCCCAGTCGTTTCCAGCAAGGAATTTAATTGACTTATCTGCTTTTAACCCTACCGTTATAGTCCAAACGCCATTTCCTACATAAGTCATTTGTGGTGATCCACTCGGACTCCAATCAGGATAAGCTGTCATACCATCACCCACCAAACGCATTTCGGTAGCAGGGCTCAATTCGTATTTTACATTGTCTCTGTTGCGACCATCCCAAATTGCACGGTATCTTCCAGCTGTTGCTACATTAGAGAAATTATCACCATTGGTTTGAAGTGATCCTCCACTATTCGCAGAGGTACCATAACTTCTAGTTTCATCCACTGCATTGCTACCGTTATTCCATTGGTCATTGTCAATTAATTTCCAGCCATCCACTGTTAAGCTAGTTAAGCCTACGAACAAGTTAGTGCCGGCATTACCCATTGCATAATTAGGAAACACGCTTGCAGGAGACCATCCTGCTCCAGTTCCACCACCTACAAAACCCATTCTTCCTTCCCGGATATCATATTTCATCGTTTTGCGATTAACACTTATCCTATAATATCCAGCTGCAGCAACGGTAAGGTTTCCGCCAGAACCAGATAAATTTCCACCTGAACCTCCATAGTTTTCATCCCAACTGCGACCAACGGTTACTTTAAATTCAGCACCTGCAGGTAAATAAATGTATGTATAGTACAATTGATTGAATACGTCAGAACGAAGATCTCGGATCAATTCAGGCGCAGTTGAAGGATCCCAGTTGTTACCGTTGTCGGTTCCAGCCTGGTAGCCTCCTGGCAAATACAATCTTAAAATCGGGATGTAACTTTCAATCGTAACAGTAGAAACGTTAGAGTAAGCAATAGCGCCCGAGGCTGTTACTGCCTTAATGCGATATTCAACTTTACCGGTAATGCCACCAGCAATGCCAGAAGTTAAAGCGGTCTCATTCATTTCGCCTTGACTGAATGCTTTGGTTAATACTGTAGCGCCAAATGCAATATCAATTGGTGCAACAAAGTTTTTACCAGCTGAATCGTATTGCAGTGTATAAGTTATGCCTCCTGGATAACCAATAAAAGCGCCTGTCCAAGAAAAAGTATTTGAAAGCGAAGTAGCTGTTGCCAACGCACATTTAACAGCAGCATTGCCACTGGTTAAAATAGCAGGATCTGCAAAAGGAGTTACCGACAGTTTTACTATATTGGTAGTGTATCTTTCATTGTTGTTTTTGTAAGAAGAAATCATTCTCACATCCACCGAACTGGCAACACCCAATTTAAAACCGAAGTTTAATAAAATGGCATTCAATTCCCTTCCGGTTAAAGAAGTGGTAAGTGCACCATTTACAGTTTTAGAAAAGCCATTCGCGAAATTTCTTCCGGTTGAATCTATCTGTACAATGTACTTAGTGCTAGCAGAATCATTGGCATATTTTGGATTGGTCCAATTAAAAACCACCACGTCCTTAGTTGCATCGGCAGCAGAAGCTGCGATGGTAGGTGAAGAACTACTTAATACCCCTGCTGTTCCATTTGTATAAAAAGGCAGGTCGTCTACCTTCTTACAGGATGAATACATAAACAGTACACCTGATGTAAGAAGAAGAAGTTTAAAAATATTTTTCATAATAGAATTATTTTAGAAAATGATAAGTTGTATAAATCAGTCAGGTTGTTTACAATTTAGTAACGGTGTATTTTCCCCTTTGGAAATCCACCTCTATTTTATAGTTACCGCTTGCAGCAGGTCCTGAAAAATTATCGGAAAAATCATACCCAAAATCGCCCCCATTAGGACTTTGGTCTGCTGTCTTTTTGCACGAAAATTTATGTCCCCAATCTCCGTTCAATGGAAGAAACAGGTATTCTCCACCTCCAGATAGACTTACCGTAATCTCAAAATGCAATGCATCTTTTTTAGTAAACTCCTGAGAAGGTGTTGGAACTGGATTATTCCATGCTCCTGGAGTTGCACTGCCTACTAAAAATAACTTTCCAGTAGTTGGCGGCTCCACCACTGGAGGAATTGCATATGGGGTAACTTTAAACTTGACCACGTTGGAATACAATACAGCAGATTCATTGGTTAAAAAACATTTCACCCTCATTTCAATATCGTGAGAAACTGCAGGAATTAATTGCAACTGATTCAATAAATAACCATTGAGTACAGATACCGCAAAGGATAAATTCAAATCCTTGCTTACCGCAACGGTTTGTTTTTTTGAACTGGTAAAGTTTGCACCAGTGGTGTCAATCTCTATTTGATAACTCACATCTTGTGAACTAACCCCCGTGTTCATTTTATAATTTGGATTGGTCCAGCTCAATGTAACCGCCTGATTGCCCCGGTTAGCAAAAGAAAGGGGTAGTGTAGCGGTGGTAATGCTGGTGGCTAACACTGGGTTAGTACCCCCTTCGAAATAAACCTTGTTTTCGTCTTTTTTACAGGATGCAAACAAGGCTATTAGTAAGGACAAGAAGAATAATTGTTGTATTATCTTTTTCATTTTTGATGATTTTTGTAGCTAATGATTAATACCCTGTATTTTGAGTTAGTTTAGAATTCGCAGTTCTATTGGTAGCCGGAATTGGAAAAAGATTATACTTGGTATCCACAGCAGTGCCGGACGATACGCCTCCTTTCCAAGGCCACAGATAGGTTCCAGAAGTAAGCAGGCCATAACGAATCAAATCAGTTCGGCGATGACCTTCCCAATATAATTCTCTACCTCTTTCTGCCAATACAAAATCAGTCGTTAAACTTGCTGCGCCGATATTACCGCTGACATCGCCATACGCTCTTGCACGGATTAAATTAATATAATTCAAAGCAGTAGCAGCATCCCCGCCAGTACCGCCACGCAAAACAGCTTCTGCATAAATTAGGTACATTTCAGATAAACGGAAAACCGGAAAATCTACATCCGAAAAATTTCTAGTAATATCTGAAACCTGCCCTGCATCCGAACGTATATTTTTATATTTATTTACATGTAATCCATTGGCAAAATTGCTTACATCGCTAATAGCAATTTGTGATGCGCTGGTGCCAAAAGCAGAAGTGCTAAATAGGGCTCTTTTATCAGTAGCACCGGTTAAGTCGGTAAATAAATCGGCCAGGCCCTTCGTTGCTCTGTAACCTCCCCAACCACCTGCTACACCAAAATCATTGTGATCATCACCACTAGCAGCATGTACAAAAAAGGTAGTATTACCATATGCCTGCGTGCGCAATCCATCACAATTAATGGCAAAAATAAATTCGTCTTTTTGCTTGTCATTATCTGCCATAAATAATTGCGGATAGCTAGGTTGCAAACTGTACCCGCCAGCAATCGCCTTATTGGCATAGGTTACCGCTTCTGTATATTTGGGTGCACCGGTGTAAACTTGCGCATTCAAATACAAACGTGCCAACAATGCCCAAGCAGCTCCTTGATCAACACGACCATATTCAATCGTTTTTACAGTGGCAAGTTCCGCATCGATTGCTTTTAATTCAGTTTCTATGTAGGTAAATAATTCGGCCCTACTTTTTTCACCCGGTAAATCTGTACCTATTAAATTACTTTCATCAATAAACGTAGACTTTCCAAAAAGATCAAGCATTACCCAGTAATTAAAAGCACGCAAAAAGCGAGCTTCCCCTCTTGATTTTTTAATCTCTGCCGCGTCATTACCGGTTATATTTCTTGCAGTAAGTTTTTCGGGAGTTGATTCTCTCAGGTACTCATTAATAAGCGTAATATTATAAATAGGCCTTGCATAAATCCCTTTTAAGAAAGGATCACTGCTAGTCCATTTTAAATCATGGAAATCATGGATAGTCTGGTCATTCCAAGCTACAACAGCCTCATCTGTAGGCAATTCCTCGCAATTGAAAAACATGCGAATAAACGCCACCTGTGATCCTTCATCCAATCCACCGGCAATATCTGGTGCACCAGAAGGGCCCGCATTTCCGGTAATGGACAATGTGCCATATATTTTGGCAAGTACGCTTTTGTACCCAGCCGCCGTACTAAAAGTTTTTTCCGGAGTAAGGTCGTTGACCGGACTCAGATCCAGCTTTTTTGAACAGGATGTTAGGGCAATCACCACAACCAACGCTGTCAATATTTTTGTAAGTATCCTACTTTTCATATCTTTTATTTTAAACAATTTAAAAATCAAGGTTTGCACCCAACGAGATCACTCTTGGTCTTGGATAGATGGTATTGTCAACACCAGATGAACTGGAATTTTCCGGATCCAGTCCCTTGTAATTGGTGATTACTAATACATTTTGAGCACTCAGCGATAAACGTAAGGAAGCTTTATTGTGGATTACTTTTCCAACACTGTATCCGATGTTAATATTATCGAGTCTGATAAAAGAGGCATTCTCAATATAATAATCCGACAAATAGCGATTGTTAATGAATTTTGTATCCAGATAACTACTAGAACCATTTCCAATATAACTAAGCGGATTTTTGATTGCCCTTAAAACACCATTATTGGACTGGTAGTTATTGTATAAATAATTATCCACCATTCCATGAGCAGCCAAACCAATCGTCCATTGCTTGAAGGCAACTTGTGTATTAAATCCAAGCAGAAAATCAGGGGAAGGTTTTTTATACAGATACCGATCATTGTCATCTACCGCTCCATCCCGGTTGATATCCTCATACAAGCCATCAATAGGAATTCCGGAAACCTTGTCATACACTTGTTTGTATACAAAGAAAGAATAAGGTGAATAGCCTACTGCAAATTTTCCGATATTATTTCCTGTTCCACCACTAATACCACTTACATCAATTCCCTTAAAAGTTGGATCTGGCTGTTTTAGCAGGTTCGTAATAGTTGACTCATTATATGTTACGTTGAAACCCAATTCCCAAGTAAGTTGAGTGTTTCTGATAGGCACTGTGTTTAACGTAAATTCGACTCCCTTATTTTCCACATTACCAACATTGGTCAATAAAGCAATATCAAAATTAGAACCTGGAGCAACTGGTATCACACTCAGCAAATCTTTTGTCTTCTTATTGTACAATTCCACACTACCTGAAATTCGGTTGTTCAAGAAGGCGAAATCAAGTCCTAAGTTGGTGGTAGTGGTAG
>JBIIVV010000148.1:0-7782 GCA_044339235.1 Ferruginibacter sp. | reverse complement strand
TGATATACTGCTCAATAGAGCCTCTCAAATACCTATGAATTAATCCCAACACTGTAGGTGACTGAAGCAGTAGTATCGGGATATTCTCCCTCAGTTTGCCTTTGCCAACTAGTCGAAAATAAAATCATTGCATTGTAAAAAAGCATTCGAACTGCTTTCACACAATGACTTTTTGGTAATAAAAGATGGTAAAATTTAGTAAAGAGGACTATGCCTGTTGTGGGGGACGAAATAGCGATAATGAAATATCTGTAAGCGGATGATTTTTTTCTATCGCCACTTTTTGGGCGGAAATTTCAGAAAAAATTTTTTCAAAATGGTAGTTACTCGAGCTGCAGGAAAATAGTTCAATTTTATTTTCCAGTCTCCTTTCAGGCATTTGCTGTTCCTTGCTTTCGTCCGCCTGTATTTTTTTTATCATTTGACATTTGCCATTACAATGTAGGGCAGGCTTGACTTTGTTCTCGCAATTTTTGGCAAATGCCGCTGTATTGGTATAGTATTCAACCATCACCCACCCATTACTGAACGTTTGACAAACAAACGCAATCAATAAAAAAAAGGCGGCCAATTGTTTGAACATGGTGGCAAAGATAGGAGAATTTTAAATACCCGATATGACCTGAGTCATAAAATGAGGCCTTATTTTGAACGGGGGCGCAGATTTCTTATTCGCTTTTTGTATCTTCAAACTATGACAGCAAAATCCAACCAGCTCAATCTCTTTGACCTATCCATGATTGTGGTAAGCCTGGTGATTGGAATGGGTATTTTTAGAAACCCTGCTTCTGTGGCAGCCACCACTGGCAATAGCTCCATCTTTTTTTTAGTATGGATTGTAGGTGGTATCATCGCCTTGTGTGGCGCGCTAACCTTTGCAGAAATTGGCCTTCGGCTACCGGCTATGGGTGGCTATTATAAAGTTTTTGCCACCTGCTATCATCCCGCTGTAGGCTTTACGGTAAATGCATTGATACTAATCAGCAATGCCGCTTCGATGGCAATCGTTGCATTGATTGGGGCAGACTATATCAGTGATTTACTATTTAACCGCCCTTCGGGCATATTATTCAATTCAGGAATTTCTATCCTTGCGGTGCTGTTATTTTATGTAGTCAATCTTTTCGGACTAAAGACCAGCAGCCGAACACAAAATGTACTGATTGTAATAAAAATCGCATTGGTGATCTTATTGATCGCCAGCATTTTTAAGGGTGTGCTGGTAACTCCCCATGGCTACGAAAGCAACGCGCCCATTTTTACCCTCTCTGATAAATCGGCCTTCACCTTATTTTTAATTTCACTGATCCCGGTTTGTTTTGCTTATGGCGGCTATCAGCAAAGCATCAATTTTGGGGCGGAAGTAACCAATTCAAAAATATTGCCCAAAGGGATTTTTATCGGCATCACCATTGTAGTGGTACTCTATTTATTAATCAACTATGCTTATACAAAGGTGATTGGATATGATGCCATGAAAAATGCCAGTGCCATCGGATCTCTTTTATGTGAAGCCTGGTTTGGCAAAGCCGGTGGAAAAATATTTGATGTACTGATGTGTTTGAGTGTGCTGGCCTATGTAAATATTGTGCTCATGAGTAACCCCCGCGTAATGTTTGCCATGAGTGAAGACAAGGTTTTTCCCAAAATATTCTCGTACCGCAGTCCAAAAAACCAGGCACTTGTACCAGGACTTACCGTCTTTGCACTCACCGCGATCGTCATTACTTTTTTTGGTAAAGGGGTAGATAATATTTTATCCTTCACTATGTTTCTTGATAGCATCGGCATGAGCACTTCGGCAGCTGCCATTTTTATTTTGAGAAAACGAAAAGTAAATCAAGCAATGATATCCGGCACATGGAATAAGCTAACCCCGCTATTTGCCTCTTTTTTTGTATTTAGCTTTGGTATGGTAGCAGCAGGTGTAGTGATTAGGAATGTAAATGCTGCATTCATTGGAATTGGATTGCTGGCAATATTGCTGGCTATTTATTATATTTTTTACTTTAAAAAAACTGCCTGATGGATCTCTCCTACATCCTCAATGAACTGGGCGAAGACAGAGAAAATTATTTCAATGCCATTGCCCCTCCTATCATTCAAAGCAGCAATTTTGCTTTTGGTACTGTGGAAGAAATGCGCAGCGCCTTTGCCGATGAATACTCCACCTACTTATACAGCCGCGGCCTCAACCCAACAGTTGACATCCTGTGCAAAAAGCTGGCCGCCCTGGATCATGCAGAAGATTGCCTGGTATTCAATAGCGGCGCTGCCGCCATCTTTGCAGCCGTGCTGGCCAATGTAAAATCCGGTGATCATATTGTATCGGTGAACAAACCCTATACCTGGGCACAAAAAATGTTCAACGAAATTTTACCCCGCTTTGGTGTAACTACTTCGTATATTGATGGCCGTGAAATCACCAATTTTGAGCGCGCCATTTTACCCAACACTACGGTGATTTATTTGGAAAGTCCCAATAGCTGGGATTATGCCATACAAGATTTAAAAGCAGTGGCCGAACTAGCCAAAGCAGAAAACATCATCACCATTATCGACAACAGTTATTGCACGCCCCTATACCAGCAACCGATCGACCTTGGCATTGACCTAGTACTACAATCCGGCACCAAATATATTGGTGGGCATAGCGATACGGTAGCAGGTGTGCTGACTGGCAGTAGCAAGATGATAGAAAAGATTTTTAAATCAGAATTCTTAAATATTGGCAGTGGCATCTCACCCTTCAATGCGTGGTTGCTTATCCGCGGACTGCGCACCCTTCCCATGCGGCTCGAAAGAATTACCAAGACTACCCTACAAATAGTACAGTACTTGCAAGGGCATGAAAAAGTAGAAAAAGTAATTTTTCCTTTTGATGAAAGTTTTCCTCAATATGCGCTAGCCAAGCAGCAAATGCAAGGCGCCTGCGGACTGCTCACTTTCATTGTAAAAGCCACTAAGGTGGAGCAGATAGAAAATTTCTGCAATCGCTTACAGCATATTTTAATGGCGGTAAGTTGGGGTGGGCACGAGAGCCTGATTGTACCCAAATGCGCCGGCATGCCGGCAGCCGAATTCGATGCCGCCAATCCCGGACACCGCATGATAAGAATGTATGTAGGGCTCGAAGAAGCAGACTACCTGATAAAAGATTTGGAGCGGGGGTTTGGGGAGATTTTTTAAATAAAAATTTTTTTATTTAAAATTTATGCATTTATATAGCCCACGGTTTAAACCCTGGGCTATATAAATGCAACGATATAGATGCAATGGATTTATCCATTTCCCTATTTGGTTGTCAGATGTTATGTATCCAAATTACATGAATGAGGCATATTGTTTTTGTATTATTAAAACCGTTGAAACGGTTTTTTTGCATTTCGTTTATATAGCCCACGGTTTAAACCGTGGGCTATAAAATGCAACAGATTTAGATTGGGGGTAAATAAATATTTGTAGAAAGAAATTAGATTGGAGAAAATCTCTTGTCATTTGATTTTAATTCAATCATAATTAAACGCCTTCTACAATCTTGATCTCATCTTCGGTTAACTCATACAATGCATAAACCATCTGGTCTATTTCCTTATCTGTTTTCTCAATTTGTGCTTTTAAATCCAATGCCTTTTTTGCCTCGGCGGTAAAGTAACTTTCCCATTCTGCTTCTTCGTTTAAGGATAATTTAATCTTCTTTTTGGCTAACTCTTTTATAAACTCAGAATAGGAAAGCAAATACCATTCTTGTAACTTTTTGGATAGATTTTCAAAATTGAATTGACGTTGTAGGCTTCGCTGAAACTTATATGAATAATCAATCAATTCATTATTGAGCCTAAGTATTTCTTTTGCAATTTCAACGAAGGGGTATTGCAAGTCAAGAGAAATTATTTTTTTGGGGAATATAATGGATGGGGATTTTTTTTAAACTGAAATTCCCTAATAGAAAGTAGGATTGAGCTACTATGGGCAGACCTACGGCTGCCCATAGTAGCTCAATCCTTAGATTAAAAAAGACCGATGTCAGCTTTTTTACTTAATTGATTCTTGTCCATTTTTTGATTTCCGGTTAAATAAAAAATACAGGAAAATGAAACAGGAAATTACATAAATAGCCATGATATAAATATTCTCCGAAAGTTGCTTTGGAAAAATAAAAAACAACAGCATGGTAATTAGGTAAAAAATAATTGCAGGCCAAGTTGTCTTTTTGATTTCGTAATTATTATTTGTCTTCAAATTGTAAATGAAGTACAAAAATGTAAGACATAAAACCAAATAAGCACTCAAAATGTAAATATTTTCTAATAATTGTTTTGGGAAAATAAAAAACAATAGCTGAGTAAGTAGATAAAAAATAAATCCGTAACGAGCAATTTTTTTATTCATACTGATACTTTTAAATAATTATTTACAGAAACCATCATAACATTGTGTGAGACCTGCTACTTGTATTATACCACAAAGAACCACGCAAGCAGGTATACCTAATCCAGCTGTTGCTGCCAATGCAGTAGCATCACAACCTGCGTGACATATAATAGCACCAGATGTAGCTGCCCCAGCACAAAGATAATACCTCCAGCCACAACCACTCCCTGAAACCGGTGCTTTCATTGCAGTTAATGATTGTTGAGTTTTTGGATCTACAAGTTTTGTCGCCAGAACTTCTGCACATTCCTTTTCCAGTATTTCAGCTGTAATGGGCTTATAAATTAATTGAATACTCTTCCAATTTATATTGTACACTTTCATATGTGACAATAGTCTAGTTGAAATATTTCCCTTGAAAAGAGTGTTTAACGAAGTCATTTGATCGTCGAATGAAAGATTTTCATTTTGTAGAAGAGAAATACTTGTTTGAAGTTCACTTAAAGTAAGTGATTTTTCTTTTACCATTTTTTCCATAGAAACAATAAAATTAAATGTTTCTGTTGTCAGTTCTATAAACGCATCATCTTCGCTTAATTGGACTGGATCCTTAAAACCAGTGTTACTATTATTTTTTGAACAGCCAATAAAAACTGCAAAAAAAATAATTATTAAAAAAAATAATCCGAATGATTTTTTTTCCATTTTTTTAAATTTTTATAATAAATAAAACCGCGCTTATTTTATACAGGTTCGCAGCAGTAATATCCTGTATTCAATGGCCATCGAAATAATGTACCTGTGGTTTTATTTTTTAATGCAATTTTTAACAGGAATTAAATTATTATTTAAATATACTCAGAAAAATACATATATAATTATTTTTTAATTTAATATTTTATAACTTCATTCTTATAAAATATAATTTACATGATTGCTACCCTTCTTCGCTATTTTAGAAACTTACATAGCCTAAAACAAAAAACAGTCGCAGATATGCTTGGAATGAGTCAGGCTAACTACAGCGACCTTGAAAATGGTAAAACGAAACTGAGTTATACTGCAGCCGAAAAATTGGCCATGCACTATGGCGTGTCCAGCAGCCAATTTTATACCGACAGCAGTTCTGAAAGCGATAATTTCACTAATGGCATTTTACCCCACCATACAGTGAATTTTCTTGAAACCAAAAAAGCTATGCCGCCCGACGAAAAAGACAAATACGAACATACCATAGAATTTTTGAGGGAAGAAATAAGGGAATTGACTATTCAGCTCAAGAACGTAGCAGAGATCAACAGTCTCCTTTTAAAAAGGTAACCGAGCAAATAACCACAATCATCTCCGTTAGTACCCCCCTAAAAATACCTTACATCCTTATAAAAGGGATGCTCATAAAAATTTCCGCTATTAATGTCGGTTAAATGATAATTTTGCGGCAGTTATTGAAGCAAAGGTAAATCAATCGATTAGCGGCAGGCTTTATACAAAAACACAAAAGACGTACATGAAAAAAATATTGTTCTTGTTAGTAGTGGTTCTAACCCATTTGGTTGGCTTCAGTCAGGTAAAATGGGATTTGCGCAAGATTGTGGATTATGCCATGGCCAACAATATCAGCGTAAAACAGCTAGCTGTGCAGGCTTCCATCTCTGCACTTGCCTACAACCAAAGCAAGCTCAGCCAGTACCCGGGTGCCAATTTTAGCGGCAATACCGGCTTCAGCAGTGGGCGCAACCAGGATCCTACCACCTTTAGCTTGATCACTCAAAACTATGTGAGCTCGGGGCTGCAACTGCAAACCAGTGCTGACATCTTTAACTGGTACAGCAAAAAGAACACCATCTTGGCCAACCAATGGGAGCTACAAGCGGCCAATGCCGGTATCGACAAACTCAAAAACGACATCGCCCTTACTGTTGCTAACGGTTACCTGCAAGTGCTATTAGCCAAGGAGCAGCAAAATATTGCCCGGGTTCAGTTGCAACAAACCAAGGAACAGCTTGCCTATACCCGCAAACTAGTAAATGCAGGCTCGCTGCCCGAACTCAATGCCGCCGAGCTGGAAGCACAGCAAGCCCGCGACAGTGCCAGCTATATCAGCGCCCGGGGCAACGCTCAACAAGCTACCCTGCTGTTGAAATCAAGTATGAACTTCGACGCTTCGGAACCCTTTGAAATAGACGTACCCCCAGTAGAACTGATACCCGTAGAGCCCATCGCCGACCTTCAACCGGAAGCGGTTATTGCATTGGCCTTGGTAAATCTACCACAGCAACGCGTAAATGATTTTAAGCTAAAAGCCGCTCAAAAAACTTCTGAAGCTGCCCATGGAAGAATGTATCCCACTTTCTCCGCTTTTGGTAGTCTGGGTTCAGGCTTCAATAGCAGAGCCAAAGAAATTACTAGTTCGCGCCAAATCTTGGTACCTATTGGAAAGGTTTCTGTAGGTGGTACGGATTATTCCGTTTTTCCCAACCAGCCTTTTACCAGCTATAGCTATGGCAATTCCGCATTTTTTGACCAGGTTAACCTAAATTTCAGACAGTCGGTGGGATTGGCACTCAGTGTACCCATCTTTAATGGAGCGCAGGCACGAACCAACTGGCAACGCAGTAAATTCAATATCCGCATTGTAGAACTTCAAAAGGAAGGCGACAATCAAAAAATAAAACAAGATATTTACCAGGCTTATAACGCAGCCACTGTAGCAATGGAAAAATTCACTGCCAGTGAAAAAATTGTAGCCACCTCTCAACGCTCTTTCGAGTTTGCTCAAAAACGGTACGAGGTAGGTATGCTAAGTACTTTTGAACTAATCACCAACCAAAATAATTTGTTTAGAGCCAAACTGGAAAGTGTACTGAACCAATTTGACTATGTTTTTAAAATGAAAGTACTAGAGTTTTATAAGGGGCAAGGCCTGAAGTTGTAAAAAGGCGGTGACTCACCGGAATATTTAAAATAACAAAAGATTCAATATATGAGCAAGACGGTAAAATGGATTTTAATCGGACTAGTAGTGTTAGTGGCTGTACTCGGCGGCTTAAAATATGCCGGTATATTTGGTAAAAAAGAAGGCACCAAGGTGACTGCCGAAAAAGTGCAGCGACGCGTCATTACCGAAATAGTAAATGCCAGTGGTAAAATATACCCGGTAATAGAAGTAAAAGTAAGTCCGGATATTAGTGGTGAAATTACAGAACTGACCGTGCACGAAGGAGATAGCGTAACCAAGGGTCAGGTAGTAGCACGCATTTATGCTGACATCTATAGTATACAAGCAACCCTTGCCGCCAGTGGTGTTGCACAAAGCCAGGCACAAGTAGCTAACTCCCAAGCTTCATTGGAAGCATTGAAAGCACAGCTCGACCAGTCGCAAAAAACTTACAACATGCAAAAGCAGTT
>JBIIVV010000147.1:0-7892 GCA_044339235.1 Ferruginibacter sp. | reverse complement strand
GAAACCGTATTAGCCATTGCAATACCCGGTTGCAGCGAATATACCCGCAAACAGACCGATGAACTAACGGAATGGGTGAAACGCCCTCAGATAGGCATGAAGGGATTGGTGTTTATAAAATGTAATGTCGATGGGACTTACAAAAGCAGTGTAGATAAATTTTACAGTCCAGAAAAACTGAAAGCGATTGCAGATGCAGCCCATGCAACTGCAGGAGATCTTGTATTGATATTGGCCGGAGCCGAAGAAAAAACAAGAAAAGCTACCAGCGACCTACGAATGTACCTTGGCGAACGTCTTGGACTACGCAAGGCCGACCATTTTAAATTGTTGTGGGTACTTGATTTTCCACTGTTTGAATATGCAGAAGATGAAAATAGATGGGTAGCCCGCCATCATCCATTTACCTCTCCCAAACCCGATCATATTGATATTATGATCAATAATAATCCAGTAATAGAAAATGCTGCCAACTACCTTGCCCATCCCTATGCAGGCATTAAAGCCAACGCATACGATATGGTTTTGAATGGCAATGAAATTGGTGGGGGTTCCATTCGGATTTTTCAAAGGGCCTTGCAGGAAAAAATGTTTGCCGCTTTGGGTATGGATGCCGAAGAGCAACAACATAAATTCGGATTCTTACTCGGCGCTTTCGAATACGGAGCGCCTCCACATGGCGGACTGGCATTTGGTTTTGACAGGCTTTGCGCTCTGCTTGGTGGCAGTGAAAGTATTCGAGATTTTATTGCATTCCCGAAAAATAATAGTGGCCGTGATGTAATGCTAGACGCGCCTTCAACCATTGATGCCAAACAGTTTGAAGAATTACAGATCAAATTGAATTTGAAGTAATCTTTTTAAATTAATTATTTCCAATACCCAGGGCCCGCATCTTTGCAGGCCCTGTTTTATTAGAGTAGATTACGAATCAATGATTTTTATAATTAAGCCCGAATTGAAATAATGAAAGCAAACCAATGATGCACTATTAAGAAAAAATTATTATTTCTATCCATTCACTAAGATTAGCTTCCACAAATATTTACTAACTTACTGCCATGACTAATAGCCAAATACCCCTGGCAGAACGCTTACGACCTGCTACATTAAATGCCCTCGCTGGCCAGCTTCATCTAACTGGCAAGGGAAGTATTTTACGCACCGCAATTGAAAATGGAAAAGTACCTAGCATGATTTTGTGGGGACCTCCAGGTGTGGGCAAAACTACCATTGCCAATATAATCGCTCAAACATTACAGGTCCCTTTTTATACACTCAGTGCAATCAGCAGCGGAGTGAAAGATGTACGAGAGGTTATTGAAATTGCCAAAACCCAACAGAATGCCATCTTGTTTATTGATGAGATTCACCGCTTTAATAAAGGACAGCAGGACGCACTACTGGGTGCGGTTGAAAAAGGAACCATCATACTGATAGGTGCCACCACCGAAAACCCTTCCTTTGAGGTAAATAGCGCCTTACTCAGCAGGTGCCAGGTGTATGTATTGAAACCATTGGATGAAGCTGCGCTAATAGCTTTACTCAATCATGCAATTGAAACGGATGAGGTATTGCGAACAAAAAAAATTGAACTCAAAGAAACAGCAGCCCTAATCAAAATATCAGGTGGGGATGCGCGAAAATTATTGAATCTGTTGGAACTAGTGACCGAAACTCTTGGCGAGCAAATGAGTATCACGGATGAAATAGTAATGAAAATTGCGCAGCAACGAATTGCCATTTATGACAAGGGTGGGGAGCAGCATTACGACATTATTTCCGCCTTTATCAAATCCATCCGAGGCAGTGACCCTAACGGTGCCGTGTATTGGCTTGCAAGAATGATTGAAGGAGGAGAAGACGTAAAATTCATTGCCAGAAGACTGCTAATTTTAGCCAGTGAGGATATTGGCAATGCCAATCCCAATGCCCTTTTACTGGCCAATGCTACTTTTGAAGCGGTGAATAAAATAGGTTACCCAGAATCAAGAATCATCTTATCGCAGTGCGTAACCTACCTCGCCAGCTCTGCCAAAAGTAATGCTTCCTATACAGCGATTAATGAGGCATTAGCGGCAGTTCAGCAACAGGGAGACTTACCCGTTCCATTGCATATCCGCAATGCACCGACCCAATTAATGAAGAAACTGAATTACGGAAAAGACTATACCTACTCACATAATTATGAAAATAATTTTTCCCCTCAGGAATATTTGCCTGATCAACTCAGCGGCACCGCATTTTACAAACCCGGCAACAACCCCAGGGAACAAGAACTGCAAAAGCATTTAAAAACACTTTGGAAAGAAAAATATGGCTATTGAACCTATTAGCCTATAGCCCTTTTCTTTGTTCCAAAAAGACGGAAAGAAAAAGGCTTTACTTATTTTTGCAATGATGAAAAAATATCTCCTGATAGCGGCTCTGCTTAATTTGGTCTTTTTGTTTCCCACATTTTCGCAAACAGATAGCAGCATTTTATTCTTTAAAGGAGCCACCCGGGAAAAAAGAAATACCCTCTATAGGAACATCGTTCAAAACACGATTACCAAAAATTTATCGCTGCCGCTAACAGTTGATACAGAGGAAAACTGGATGGATGCCTTTGGAGCTATTGAGCTTCTCCGCTACCAATCCCCCTGGATCAATGGAAGAATCGCCCTCGCCATTGACTCAATGGAAAAAAGAAGCCCGAATTTTCAAAGAGCTTTGCTGGAGCTAGTCTTCAGCTCTTATCCCAATCAGTTTGTAAAGCAAGTGAGTTCTCTTCTGAATAACTGCTACGATGCCAAAGTATTTGCCATGGCGGTGGCCTATCGGGTACAAAATAATTTGACTCCCTTTGTAAATAGTCAAATGGAAAATAAAATATCACAGCTGATAAAAAACAAGAAAGACGAAGCGATTGTACAGCAATTATTGTATGGAATACACGCTCCCTCTTCTCAACAAAAAAACCTACCCATTGCCGATATTATAAGCCGCGAATTTTTAAAAAACCAAACTGTCCTTTTTAGTTTTCAGCGAAAAAATAGAAATTACCCTGGACTTGCATTGATAAGGGATACTGCAGGTAATTTTATTAAAGACGAAAATGGCAATGTATTCTCTGTGCCGCAATTGGCAAGAAGTATTAGTAATCTTCCTGGCTATTTAACAAATGGAAATACGCCTCAGGGGATCTTCTGGATGCACGGATTCAATACGAGCAGAACCAGTTTTATTGGCCCCACCTCCAATATTCAGTTAAGCATGCCTTTTGAAACTAGCTTACGTCATTTTTTTAATGACACCAATATTGATGACACTACTTGGACAGAAGAATGGTATAAAAAACTACTCCCTAATAATCTTGCTAACTATTTGCCGCTGTATGAATCTTTTTATGCAGGCAAGGCAGGAAGATCTGAAATCATTGCACATGGTACTACGGTAGATCCAGGATATTATCTAGGTGAACAATATTACCCCCAAACGCCTACCATGGGCTGTTTGTGCACCAAGGAAATCTGGAGCGATGAAGATGGAAAAAGATTGGAGAGCGATCAGCAAAAATTAGTTAATGCCCTACAAAATGTTGGAGGTGCAAAAGGCTATTGTGTTGTAATCGAAATTGACAATGCCCAAAAGCCTATTACGCTGGAAGAAATTTTATCTTTGATTCAAAGCGCTGCTACCCTATGAAAAAAGATATCAGCAACAGAAAAGATATTGAAACACTGATCCAATTGTTCTACGAAAAAGTTATGCTGGATCCAGTAATTGGATTTATTTTTACAGAGGTGGTTGCAATTCATTGGGAACATCATATTCCGTTGATTGTAGATTTTTGGGAAAGCATTTTACTCGACAACCCGGTGTACAAAAAAAATGCTATGGAAATGCATTATGACCTGAACAAAAAAATGCCGCTAGAAAAAAAACATTTTGACAGATGGCTATTCTTAGTTTATCAGGCGATTGATGAATTACATGAAGGAAAAATAGCTACAATGGCAAAAACGCGTGCCCAATCCATCGCAGCAGTAATGCAATTTAAAATGGAACAAGCTCACCAAAAAAACAATAACTAAATGCAACTGAACTGGAAATACAATTCCTTTAATGAACTAAGTGTAGCTGAATTGTATGCCATCCTGCAATTGCGCAACGAAGTGTTTGTGGTAGAGCAAAACTGTGTGTACCAGGATGCGGATAGTAAAGATGCCCTAAGTTATCACCTTAGCGGTTGGGATGGTAATAACCTGGTTGCCTATTGCCGTATTTTACCACCTGGCATCTCCTACGCAGAAGCAAGTATTGGTCGAGTCGTTTCTTCCCCTGCCTATAGAAATACCGGATACGGACGTGAATTAATGAAAGAAGCAATCATTCGGACACTAGCGCAATTTGACTGCAATACAATTAAAATATCCGCACAACTTTACCTGCAAAAATTCTATGAACAGCTAGGTTTTATACAAGTGAGCGAAACTTATTTGGAAGACAATATACCCCATATTGAAATGACCATTTCCAAGCAAACTAAAGCCAATTGAGGGGAAAAATGTGAATTAAATTATATACGAACTGTTCTTATTACAAAAGAAGTGTATATATTTGACAGTAAATTAGCAAAGCGATAGCGTTTAAGTTTACCCTCGGAAAACAACAAACATTCTTGTATGATGCGCCCCCTGGAACCACAAGCAAGACTTCACGTTTATCCTTTGCTACTTTTTAGATTAGCCTTCCAGCTCTAGTTTTAAATACTGTGCCGTAAAACTTCCTTTTACTTTTACCAGCTCCTCGGGAACCCCTTCAAATAAAACCAATCCGCCGCCATCACCTCCCTCTGGTCCAATGTCAATAATATGATCGGCCACTTTAATTACATCCATATTGTGTTCAATCACCAAAACGGTATTGCCCCTTTCCACCAGTTTATTCAGCACTTCCAACAAATGCTGTATATCCTGAAAGTGAAGACCAGTAGTAGGTTCATCCAAAATATAAAAAGTTTTTCCGGTATCCTTTTTACCTAGTTCAGTAGATAATTTTACCCGTTGAGCCTCCCCTCCACTAAGGGTAACGGCACTCTGGCCGAGGGTAATATATCCCAATCCCACTTCCTTCAATACTTTTATTTTACGATAAATAAAAGGTACCGCCTGAAAAAATTCCACTGCCTCATCCACTGTCATGTCCAACACGTCACTGATTGACTTACCCTTGTATCGGATTTCTAGTGTTTCGCGGTTATACCTTTTTCCATTGCACTTTTCGCAATGAACATACACGTCAGGCAAAAAATTCATTTCAATCACCCGCATTCCTCCACCTTCACAAACATTGCATCGTCCACTTTTTACATTAAATGAAAAACGACCCGCAGTATAGCCCCGGATTTTTGCTTCGGGTATCGCTGCAAATAAAGTGCGGATATCGGTGAAGAATCCACAATAGGTGGCAGGGTTACTTCTCGGCGTTCTTCCAATCGGAGACTGGTCTATCTCTATCACTTTATCGACCTGTTCCAAACCGATGATCGACTTGTATTCGAGTGGATTCATCTTTGAATCGTAACAATGCTTACTTAGCAAAGGATACAACGTTTCATTGACTAAGGTAGACTTCCCACTTCCGCTTACACCAGTTATCAGCACTAACTTACCTAATGGAAATTTTACTGATAAATTTTTTAAGTTATTTCCTTTGGCTCCTTTCAATTCGATATAATTTCCGTTCCCTGCTCTCCTTTCCTTGGGCACCTGTATCGATTTTTTTCCACTTAAATAAAGCGCCGTATCTGATTTGGAATCCAATACCTGCTGCGGGGTGCCCATTGCCACAATCTCACCTCCATGCTTACCCGCTTTAGGGCCAATGTCGACCAAGTAATCTGCTGCTAGCATAATGTCCTTGTCATGTTCCACCACCAATACACTATTGCCAATATCCCTTAAATTTTGAAGCGCTCCTATCAATCGCTGGTTATCCCTTTGATGTAACCCAATACTGGGTTCATCCAAAATATAAGTAATCCCCTGCAGTTGTGACCCAATCTGTGTAGCCAGCCTAATGCGCTGTGATTCACCTCCACTAAGGCTTTTGGAAGAACGATGGATGCTCAAATAACTCAATCCCACATCCAATAGAAACTGTAATCTTTCCCTGATTTCCTTTAACACATCTTTAGCGATGGCATTCTGTTTGTTGTTCAACCTATTCTCTACCCCCTCAAACCAATTTGCCAATTTGTCGAGATTAAGGGAACTCAATTCAGCAATATTTTTGTCATCTACTTTAAACCAACAGCTTTCTTTTTTTAGCCTGGTCCCATTGCAGGTTGGGCAGTTATTGAGTTCCATAAATTTTTCCACCCAAGCTCGCATTGCCTCAGTGGTATTACTTGCAGTGAACCATCTTTTTAACATAGGGATTATACCCTCAAAATCACTACCAGGGCCTGAAATATTGGTAGATGCAGATTGGTCCGAAGGCGAGATATTCGAAAATCCACCCTCCAATCCGTTATCATTTAGCGTTAAATCATCATTGGCATTTTCGCCTTCACCTATCGGATTTCCGTATAATAAAATATTCAAGGCAGAGGAGGACAAACTACTAATAGGCTTATCCAAACTGATTTTATTTTTTTTTGCAATTGCCTCTATATTTTTATACAAGTAAGTCTCGCGTTCTTCTCCTAGTGGAGCTATGGCGCCATCCTTGATGGAAAGGCTTCGATCTGGCAAAACAGCATCCATGTTGATGGCAAATACATTGCCTAGCCCTTTGCAAGTTGGGCATGCTCCATAAGGGCTATTAAAAGAAAAGGCATTGGGAGAAGGCGCTTCATAACTAATGCCTGTTTCCAAACACATCAGTTGCTTACTATATACGGCCTCGCTAAGCATCCCTGATGAGGATGGATTCAATTCTTCCTTATTTTTAGATGACTTCTTTTTTTGGGTATCTTCCCTAAGTGCACCTACAGGGGAGGAGGGGCCTAATTGAGGAGCCACAAACATCAGCTCTTTACCAATCTGCAAAGTTTTTTGCACACTCTGACTCAACCGCAGTTTCATTTCTTCATTCACAGGCAATCGGTCCACTACCACCTCTATATCATGAATCTTATAGCGGTCAACCTGCATTTTTGGAACCAAATCCTTTATTTCTCCGTCTATCCTGACTTTTAAAAAACCTTTCTTTCGGATGTCTTCAAACAACTCCCGATAATGCCCCTTTCGGCCACGAACCAATGGCGCCAGTAAACTGATATTGTTATGTTTGAATTTTGAAAAGATATCCATCACAATTTCCTCCTCACTAAATTTCACCATCTTCTTACCCGTATTGTAACTATAGGCTTCTCCTACCCTTGCAAACAACAAACGAAGAAAATCATATATTTCTGTAATAGTCCCTACCGTACTGCGTGGGTTTTTATTGGTGGTTTTTTGTTCGATAGAAATAACTGGCGAAAGTCCCGTAATCTTGTCTACATCTGGGCGCTCCATATCACCCATAAACTGACGGGCATATGCGCTAAAACTTTCCATATAGCGGCGCTGCCCCTCATTATAAATGGTGTCAAACGCAAGGGATGACTTTCCACTTCCACTTACGCCAGTAAATACCACCAACTGATTCTTTGGGATTTTAATATCAATATTTTTCAGGTTGTGCTCCCTGGCTCCAAACACTTCGATAAATTCATTGCTGATCAGATCGTTGGAGGAATTATTTTTCGCTTTTGCCATGTATATAAACTTACTGTAAAGGTACTAAACAAAATGGGGGTGATTTAGTTGAAAATATCCTGAGTGGATAAAATTGCTAAAGCGCTCATAGGTCTGAGCTTATTCAGAAGCGAAAATTAGTAACTGCCAGAGATATTAGGC
>JBIIVV010000146.1:0-7896 GCA_044339235.1 Ferruginibacter sp. | reverse complement strand
CTTTTTAATAACAACTCCCCTTTTAATCGATTGATATTTTTTTGAGCATCCTGCCGCATTTCCTCTTCAGTATATGCTACAGGTACTTCGAGATAAATAACAGGCATTTGATAAACATGCAGTAGTACAACAGTTGCGTTGATAGCCAAAGCCATATCTGCGGCATAATTAGCAGCATTGGTGGCTGCGGGAGAAAAATCAGTTGCTACAAGTATTGTTTTCATGTATTTATATTTATTTGCTTTAGTAAATTAACAGTAATCAAATTTTCATTTATAATAATATAAAGGCTGCCATTTATAATAACGCAAGTTTCCATTCTTGAAAACCAATTATTATAAAGGATGGCCGTTAAGTACAAATAATCTCCAAACTGATGTTTCCAAAATCTGCGAACACCAAGCATTCAATTAAAAAAACTGAATTAATGCGATATGTTGGTAGTCCTTCAATACTTCAGCATCTACAAACTCAACATCTCCTCCATTTTCGAGTACTTTTTCCATTACATCATCCACTGCATCTTTTATATATGAAAATTTATTATAGGGTTCGAGCAACTCTTCCAATAAATCGTTGCCATTGCCAAGCTGTGCAGCATACT
This sequence comes from Ferruginibacter sp., assembly GCA_044339235.1. Lineage (GTDB taxonomy): Bacteria > Bacteroidota > Bacteroidia > Chitinophagales > Chitinophagaceae > Ferruginibacter. The sequence continues at coordinate 7,292 of JBIIVV010000146.1, read as the reverse complement.
TGTAATTTTTTTCAACTACCAACAGTCGACCTTTTTTCCTCATTGCTTCTCGCCAAACATCCGTCATACCAATAGCCAGTTTCTTTTTACTAGCAGCTTCATCCAAACGATTGAGTATATCTTTTTGTCTCACTTTTTTCCAATCTGAAATGGATGGCGCCAGCAATACTTTCAAGGCTTCAAAAGACAGTTCCTCATAATTTCCAGGAATATAATCAACCACTAAACCTGCATGTTTGGTAAGGGATTTAAAATGACCCAGGATTCTTTCTGCTCCCAACACAAAAAGCGGGAGTTGATAGGCTTGAAGTATAATATCCAATGAATTATCGATATGCCGCAAGAATTTTTCCATCATTATTTCTTTTCGGGCCGACATATCAGAAAAATTAGCCACTTTCTCTGGAAGATCATTTGCATAGGCGTTCACTGATTCAGGTGTATTTGAAACTATCCTATCCAATGAAGTGGAATTACCCAAGTAAATTCGACTTTCTTTTCCGCTGATAAGCAAAACTAGGTATTTATGCAATTGCTTTTTACTGTATACCAAATCGCGAATTTCAAAAGATTCATCAATAATGATTTTTTGTTCCACTGCGATATCGAGGTACAAAACTTTTTCAAAAATCGGAGATACATAGATGGCTACACTATGCTTATGGGTATTATAATTAAGGTTCTTAATAATTGCATTTAGCTTGTGCATTATCAAGGTGGTCATCTCCGTTGAATAATTTTCTTTTAATTCACGTTCTACATTATCAGCCGCGATTTTCAGGGAATGATGCAACACATTTTTCAAACTCATTTTGGGTTCAAAAGGAATGATAATTGAAACAGCAGGGCGATAATGCACTACATCAATTAATTCGTGGATCTCAGGTGTAAGTAATTTATTCATATGTTGATATATTGTATGCTGATCAAATCTGACTACCAACCTTATTGATTTGGTATTGGAGAAAATGCCAAATTCTATATTTAGTAATAAATAAAGCTAACTTTTAACTGATTAAAAAAAACTGACAACGATCACTCAATACGTTGATTATACTCATTTAAACCAATGGTTATTCAATGGCTATTGGCTAGAAAAAACATTTCGAAGAGGATATTAATAAAGGAAAGCCCAAAAGCAAGTGGGTGACTTGACAATTCAGGTGTACTGATAGGTTTCAGATTGGGCAACCAGTATCGAATGGGCGCTACCTTAGTTTACAAGATATAAAAAGTACTGAATCAATATTGAAATAAATAATCACTAATTTCCGAAAACCCTTTTAAAAAAAATGCTTACCGTATTCCAGTTCCAACCCTCCAATCTTCCACGCTGCACAACTAGGGTGTTATTGGCAGGTTGAAGTAAATAATAGTGAAATACAAATTTACCTAAAGGATCTTGCCAGCCAATCATCTGGCCAAATCGAAGATCATTAAAAACCAGCGTATCTCCCCATTTTTCCACCGTATAAAATTGCTGGGAAAATCGAATCAATTTTGGCAAATCTTCATCGCCCCTCACCAGCCTCAACAAAGAATCATTGCGAGGAAAATACTGAAAATTGATCCCTTTTTTAGTATCGAATGTGGACCTAAATCCAACATGATAGCCGCTATCATTACCTGCCACTACATACCACAACCAGTTTTGCAATGGAGCGGGACTAGTGAAATATCTTGTGTAGGCAATCTGTTGTTGTTGTAAAGTATTTTTTACTTCCCGGTCAATTGTGGATTTATTAACCAGACAATATACCAAATACAATGCGCTTACCCCCAATCCCATCTGCCACCATTTTTTTCTTTGTGGCAATCTTTTTTTTAAATAAATAAGGGCTACACAGGCAATGGCTGGCCAAAGCGAGAAAAAGGGATCCGCTACATAAATGGCGTTAAAGGAAATACGTTGATGACTAAAAGGCTCCCACCAGCCTACTCCATAATTATTGAAAGCATCAATAAAAATATGGGCAATGATAACGCCTCCAAAAAAAAGCATCCATTTTCCCAATCGAATATTATGAGGCCGATGCAAGTATTCGGCAAGCAAGGCAAACAAGGGAGTAATAAGGGCACAAAATAAAAAGGAATGGGTAAATCCGCGGTGAGCCAATAAGCTGGAGGGGGTGTCCATCCATAGGGCGCTAATAAAATCAATATCCGGTATGCTTTGTGCAATGGCACCCCAGAGCATGGCTTTTTTTCCGAGGGTTTTTCCTGCAAATGCCTCTCCCATGCAGGTACCGAGGGCTAGATGGGTAATAGAATCCATGCTTATTTTTTATAAAGATGACATCGAAATTACTTTAATGAGGGCAAATCGGCAGCGCTATTCATTTTTGCATTACCAATAATCATCGAACCTTTATCCAACCATTGGCGGGCCACTTTACGGATTGCTTCCACATCAGCTCCTCCAACACCAATCAATGAATAATAAACCCCATTTTCGGCCTCTTCATTATCTAGAGCATAAAAATCCATTCCTGCAGGAGAATAATGATTGGGATATTGTAGCAATGAGTTGGCGTCTACTTCATGCCCTTGGCTATTTAACCATCCAATCGGCCAATGATCCCAACATTGCCCTATCCAACCAATTCCACCGGCATCAGTATGGCTATGTTCTTTAATACGGGTATAGTCGTGGCGAAATCCAGAGGCATCCCCAAAAACACAAAAAGGGGATCCATCCTTCATTGGCATCACAAAAGCAATTCCAGCTGCATCATCTAATTGTTTCCATGCAACTCCTTCCCTTCGGGGTTCGGCATCATATAAAGTACCGTTTTTACGTTTCCAAAAAACATCATAGCGGTTAGGTGAAAAAGCATCTAAAACAGTGAGTGCATGGTGTTCTTGGGTATGGTCATCCATTTTTAATATATCTACCCAAGTTTTACCAACAGGATTCATTCCGATAAATTCAATTGGTTCTCTGGCATGACCTAGCATGTCGTTGCGCAAACTGGTATAACTTTGCTTTCTCACCACCATTCCGTTTGGATAGGCCCAAAAGTCTTCTACTCCACGGTAATATGGTTCTCCAGATTTCAGATTTACTCCCATATAAATCCAACGAACCCAAACCCGATCTGGACCTGACTCCATAATTTCCACGAATGTGCTTCGGTCCCTGCGACCTGGGGTATTGAAAAGCTCGGCCTGCCCTAAATTCCCTTCAAAAAACTGGTAGCTTACACCCGCTCCAGATGGCATTTCAATCATTGGGCAATAGCTACATTCATGGGCAAAAATAAATCGATGGGAAAAATCTTTCCAGTAAATAATATAGGCTCTTTTGGGATTTCCATCTGCATTGGGAGGATAAATCAGTTCGCCCCCGTAATTTCCATACACATAATCTGAAACTTCCGCAACAGATACCCCTTTTGATACCAATCCCTTTAATTGATCCATCGTAATAGCAGCAGGTTTGGAAAATTCACTTGAAAGCCCTATTTTTTTGATTGACAAATTAATATCATGCACACGCTTATCAATGACTTGAATAGCAACTGAGGAAAAGCCATCCATCGACACAACAGATACTTCATAATTACCCAATTCAAGTTCACTGAATTTGAATTTTCCATAATAATCGGTGGTTACTAAAATAGACTTTTTAGTACTTACAGTCAATAGTTGAACTTGAGAATAAGGAATAAAAATATTTGACCCTCCAAGAACTGTTCCCTTTATTATTCCAACATTTTTATCGGCAGCCGATTTACTGATAATCGAACAAGATTCCATTACACCCAAAACAACAACCAAGGAACTACTAATAAATTTTCGCCTTCCTGCAATCCTCTTCTTTGACATTGAAAATTGATTTTTTGAAATATACAGTAAAAAACAAGTGATTGTTAAATATACTGCATAATCCAACAATAGTGCAAAACAAACGATTGCGCAATTGAAACACCTATATTGGATAGCAAGTGGACTAAATAATAAAATAAACTACCTAACAAATTGAAGACTACTCAGATACTATTTGCTTTATTTATTGTGGGCTATGAACAAAGGGAATTTAACCTCCTTCATAAGGATATCCGCCATACTTTCTCTAAACCACCTGCTAACCGTACTCCGTTGGTAAGCTCCCATCACCACCAGCACATCCTCGGAAATTTGGTGGAGGTATCGTATAATTTCATCTTCTGCCCAGCCCTTCAAAATAGTATATTTTACTTTGGGGTAGTGCCTTTTCATAAACTCTTTCATCAATTTATTATCCGGAAGGTGCAGCGAAGAATTCATTGGATTAACTGCAATTACTTCAATATCCAAATGCTTCATGACTGGAAGTAAATAACTGAACATTTTTATGGCATGTACCGATGAAGGCTCGCCGTCGTATAATAATATAATTTTTTGTATTGGCTTATATTTATCAGGGACCAACAGTACCGGACATTGCGATTCACTTAAGAGTTCTCGGATGAACCGGGTAGGTAAATTTTCAGAGTAATGGGTAAGGGTTTCCTTAGCACTGATTACCATCAGGTCTGAATAGATCGTCTCATGCACCAGGTCGTGAATAGCAATTTTACGATCGTGATGCAGGGTAAAATGCAAACCTGCTTGCTTACAAGCCTGCTCAAAATCAGCTGCAGCTTTAGCCCGCAGGAGCTTATCCTTTTCCTCCTTTTTTTTCAGTCTTTCTTCTGAAACCCCTTCCTTTGAAATCAAATCGTACACCTTATAACTTGTGTAAGTTGGGTCATCCAAAAAAACACCTACCAAATGGGTATTGGTTTGCTTTGCAAGATTCAAAGCATAGTCTCTTGTGCTTTCAGCATATTTAAGTCCGTCAAATGCTGCGGTAATTTTTTTCATGTTAAAGTAATTTTAATTGAGCAAACTGGAAAATTAGTATGAATGGGGAAAATAAAAATGAGCTGGAATACACCAGCCCATTTGCAAATTCAAAATTTAAACATAGGGAAATTATTTGTGGGCGATAAAAACCGGCAAACTGTGTTCCACGATAATGTCTTTTACAAAACTTCTTTTAAAAAGTAGCGACATACCCGAACGGCCATAAGAACCACTCACTAGCAAAGTCGATTTTTTTTGTACAATCCATGAGCTGAAATATTTTTTTGGGTTAATATCCAGCTTAAACAGCGTAAGGTCGCTGAAATGCCTAGCAGCCAATTCCTCTATTTGTATTTTATCCGGAAAATCTTCCTCCGGATCTTCATTGGCATATACTAGAAGGGTTTGCTTTGCTGTTAATTCGGGGAACAAGTATGCAAATTGCTTAATTGCATAGACCGACTCCTCAGTGCCATCATAGGCAAGAATAATACTTTCGGGAAAATCAAATTTTTCGGGAACCAATAAAACTGGACAGGCCATTTCATGCAGGGCATCTTCTAAATAATCATTAATGGTACGAATGCCTAGATTACCATAAAACACTTCGCTGCCCAATATCATCAAATCTGCATACCTACTTTCCTTCTTCAATTCAGGAAGTGCCAGATCATATAAATCCTTATGAACCCGATAGTCAATACCATTGCCTTTGCAAAGCTTCTCAAACTTAACTATGTTTTTCTGAATCTGGTCTGTATCAGTTCGCTCAATCAATGGAATATAAGGAGTGCCTACCCCATCTGCATAACTCCACAAATTAGATAATTCTGCCTGCGGTAAAAATACTCCTGTGAGTAAAACAGGCTGTGATTCATTCAATCGTCGGGCAAATTCAAAAGCTCCTTCAGAAAAATGAACGCCATCAAAAGCAAGGATTATTGTTTTCATATTAACAATTTAGAGTAATTTAAAAATGTATAAATTTCTGCTATCAATAATATAAAAAGGAAGATGTTAGCTTTCCCCCTTCCACCATTATTGTTTTAAAATAAAGTTCAAGTAAAATCAAGTTTGAAGGTATTTAAAATAGGATTGTTCAAAAATGACAGTTGACATGAAATTTACTGATACAAATCAGTGGTGGATTTTCACTCTTTTACAATTGATGGATCGGAAGCCCTGAATACAAACGATGCTATACGGATAATAGGTATCTATATTATGGCGAATAAGAGTAACTATAAATCGATTTAGGGAATGAATCAATTGTATTCATATTTGAAAATTACTACATCAAGAAGCCAGTAGTTAGTTTAGCCGCTTTTCTAATTCGAGCGCCTTTGGAAAAAGAATATTATTTTCAAGATGAATGTGCAGGTGCAGGTCTTCTTCAAATTCTGCTAACATCCGGTAAAGCAAACTATAGCTTGCACAAGCATTTTCAGGTAAAGTATAATTGCTGGATAGCTCCCTAATTTCAGCCAAATGACTACCTACTAGCTCATGTTCCATCTCCATCATATTGATTGGATGCTGGACAGTTCCAAAATGAGCAGCCTGTAGCGGCTGTATATGATCTTTTGCGGCTACCAACGCTTTAATATAGGGAAATAACACTCTTTCTTCTTTCATCATATGTGCCATCAATTCAGCATTTACCGCTTCTACCAATTGACGAATTCGAAGCAATTCGGGATGATGGGCTCCATGCACCTTCATTACTTTTTTTGCATAACTCACTATTTCAGGTAAATATTTTACAACATAACTATGATGGGTATTGACAATGTAATCCGCTAAAAAATCAAGGCTCCAATCACCATAAGGAAGCGGACGAGAACTGGGAGATTTATCTAACAACTGAAGTTCTTGTTCTACTTTAGTAATATCTAAACCCTTTTCTTTACAAGCCTGTTGAACTGTTTTTTTACCGCCACAACAAAAATCCAAACCATATTTTTTAAAAACCTGTGCCTTCCTAAGATCCTTAGCTGCAATTTGTCCAAGGGTTTCTTCCTGACCCGCAGCAACCGATTTTGAAATCTTTACTTTCCACCATTGAGGTCCCTGCTCCAAATATTCCCAAATAAATACGTTCCCTCTTTCCGCCAACAACTGATAATACAGCGGTTTAGGATCATGGTCATTGTGAATGACTAGGCTTTTTCCATCTAACAACTCATCAAAACGAATAAAAATAGTAGCATGTTTTTGTTGAGGCTGCAGCAGGGTAACGTCTAGGAAATTTTCAGTTATTGTTTTCATACGATTTATTTTAAATTTTCACAATCAAAAGACAATACAGTTTAAGAATAGTAAAATTATTCAACTACTTTTTCAATAATAAAAATCAGGATGATTTTTCCAAATAACAAATGCCCGATGCAGCATTCATTTTCTCTAAACCTATTTCATCCTGAATGATTTCGAATAATTGATTTGCCTGTAATTGATTAAAA
>JBIIVV010000017.1:0-25910 GCA_044339235.1 Ferruginibacter sp. | reverse complement strand
TTTGCACGGTTATCAAAATTGTTAAGCATGTGAAAAAAGTTCTCCTGTAGCCGCCCCGAAGCGGTAGAGGTATCAATATCTTGCGTAACTGATTTTACAATGATACCCTCTTTGCTTAAATCTTCGCTAAGTTGCGCAGCTGCTGCTCCTGTTCGTGAAAAACGGTCGTAGTTAAAGACGATGATATAAATGATGTCCTTGTTCTTTCTTACAAAGGCAAGCATTCGCTGGAATTCTTTTCTGCCATCGGATTTAGCGCTCTCAAAACTACCACCAAAAGTTTCGCGAATGGGAATTTGGCTTCTTTTCGCAAATTCCTGACAGTATTTCATTTGGACTTCCAGGCTGCCGTTGTTCTCGGCCTGCTCCTGTGAGCTAACCCTTGTATAAATAATACCATTGGCCCCACTGCGCTTTGGCTTAGATCCATATTGCTTTACCGTTAATTGCTGTAACTGGGCTTCGTAATTTTTATTTTTCATCAGTATATTTATTATATTCAGTTTCAAAAAAAATATCAATAATTATTTCAGCAAACAGTTGCTGTTGTTCAAGAATTGAAAGTTCTTCTACCGTATTGTTGTTACTGTCTTTTTTTGTTGATTTTTCCTTTTTTACATAAGCGTTTTTTTTGTTGTTCATTATTCACCCGGGAGTTGTAGATCTGGCCATTGTAAATGAAACAGGTCAGGTAGGTGAAACCATTAAAGCCGACTTAATCGGAATTTATTTTCTTTTTTGTACTTTTAAAAATGAGCGTTTTTTCGTCACGTGTACAGATTTTAATTTCTTCATAATTCCGAAGACCTAAAACCCGCCGAACTTCCTTAGCTTGTTCGCCAGTAATAACACCTCCAGTAGATGCTTCGATTTTTGTAATATGAGTTCCTTTTTTAGTAATGAAGATTTCGTTGATATTTCTATTCCTTATTTCTTTAAGCACATCCTTTTCATTGTCATTTAAAATTTGTGGCATAATGAGAGTTGCAAGTTCATCGCTCTCAATAAATTCCTGAAAATAGTACTTAACCGACAAGTAAATATGTGGAGCGGTAAGGTCAAAATTACCATCCTTGCTATGGGTATAATAGTAAGCACCTAAATGCTCCATAATATTACCATCAAGGAAAATTAATATGCCAGCTTCTTCATTTGAAGCGATACTGCTGATAATAAGGTTTGACAAGTAATTGATATCAAATTTTAAACCATGCATTAACATTTTATCTTTATTCATATTTTCGAGCTGATTTAACATTAGCTCATCTTCCTCCGTAAGAGTGCCTGCAACCTTTTTTTTCTTAAGCATTTTAATGTTATACTCGAAATTAAGTTCAGGTAGTTTGTTTTCGTAGGCATCTTTAAAAAAGTAATCACAAACCATTTTAGTATTTTCCAGGGTATAACTAAAAGTTCTTAATGAATCCAATATGCGAATCCATATCAGTTGGATAAAACTGATATGGAGTTTTTTTCCAGTCGGTACAAATGGGAGTAATCCGTGCCTTCGCCAATAAGGAAACGATTTTTCCAGGGGCCTTCCTTCTAAATCTACAAGATCATCAACAGGAACAATATGTTGAAACATAAATTTCCTGAATTCTGCCAGCGTAATAAGTTGGTTATCTTCTATATCTTTTATCATGTTTGTAAAAATACGCTACATTTGTTAAAAAAGCAGGATTTATTAATTAAAATTAGATATTATGTACAAAAATAGGGAATTATTTTACTTGAATACTATTTCAGACGGAAGATTGACTGTTTTATCACTTTTAAAAGAAATGATGGCAATCTTTTCTACCCCTTTATATATTGAAGTATCGGTAGAGAAAAATTACAGTAGCAAGCTAATCGGAAACATCGAATATGCGGGTGGTTTTCCCAATCGATCAATAGCCAGTAATACTATTAAAAAATCCGCACAGCTATTTAAAAAGAAATTAACTGTTAGTTTAAAAAGTGACAGCAAGGCTAATATCGAAAAAACATGCAATGAATTAAAAGCTATGCTAATAAAAAATTACTACGCTATTTATTTCAATTCGGTACAGGGAGGCATAATAATAAATGGCCGAAAATCTAACAAGTCCTTATTACGCAAGGATAAGTTCAATATTTCTGCTGGTTTTAGCTGGCAGATGCCGGCAGAATTTGACAAAGCTGATATTTTTTTATATAAACTATTACCTTTTGAATTAGCGCCAATAAATATAAAAAATGAAATTTCCTGGCATCTGTCGGCACGTGCCGACCTGTTTCAACAACTGATAGCATTTTGCGATTCTGTTAAAAGTAAGGTTGCTGTTTCATTTAAGAATGATTATGCGGGTTTTTTCTTTGAAGGGAATTGTACAGATTTGATGCTTGCCTTATCGGTGGTTTATGGCGCAGGAAAAATTACAGATGAAAAAGGAGCGCCAATAGATTATGATACTTGGCTTGCAGCTAATTTAAGGTGGATGAATTTGTCCCCTAAAAATGTACCTGATTTAAAGGATCAAGTATTGACGATGGAAACCAAAAAACAGGAAGGGAAGGTAAACAAATGGTTTTTAAAAGGAATTAGTACATTGTCAAATGACTAATTGGTATAAATTATTGGATTTCAGTTGATTATACCTCTATCATTTTTTCTTTAATTCGTATCTGTTCAGTTAATTAAATGTCGTGAATTTGTATTAAAAAAAAGTATATGCAAAAAAGGAAATGTAAAAATCCCGACTGTCAAAAGGAATTTGTTGCGGTGAATGGGACTCAGAATTATTGTAATGCTAAGTGCTATGGGGGAATGAAAAAGCAGCGACAAAAATTACTTGATGACCTTATTAAGGACTTTCGAAAAGGGATCAACAGAAATTATAAGCTATTTAGAAAGTTACTACCCCAAAGTGGGGGTTTTGAAATTGAATTGGAGCAGGCTTACATAAAAGGCTTTGACGAATATGCTTATTATGGGATATCAAAAGATGAGGTAGGTGCTAAATGGCAACATGTTGGTATATTCTGCTTTAACATCGGTCATTTAGCAGGTATCCCCAAATTAAATATTTATAAAAAATAATCAATATGGAACTACAAGATTTCGGGCCAGTGGCCCAGAGCAAAGAATTATTTACTCAGGCAGCATCCTCAACATTACAATCAAACAAACTAGTGGCTATTACCTTAGTCGCACTTATTACTGGTTTGGCAATTGGGTATATTTTTTGGCAAGAACATAATATTTTGCTTAGTAAAATTGGCCCTTCAAAGGAATTAAAATCGTAGGTTATTTAGGCGAATTGATTTGATTGGGTAAAAAAAGAAACCATGCCTGATGGTTTACTTATTAAATCGTAAGATTGAAAGATTTAAGTATAGCCATGGATTACTTTATGGTGGAGGCCGATCAATTATGTGACCTCAGGATTATGTTTTTGAATTTGCTTTGTAAATAAAGAATAAAGCTGTGTTTAGTAGTAAAAATACAATAGGGCCACCTAGCATTTGGAATTGGGATGGCGTTGCTTAGCCTACTAATCAATTATTGCTATTTCTGAGTTCATTTGGCGTTTCACCTGTTTTTTGCTTAATGAATTTCGAAAAATAGTTTTGATTTTCAAAGCCCAGCAGTTCAGAAATCTCCTTTATTGATAATGTGCTGAAGCGCAATAAATCTTCAGCTTTTGACAGTCTAAGTTTCAAAAGATATTGTTTAGGAGGTATTCCGGTATATTCAGTAAATTTTTTTCGAAATAATGAATAGCTGATATTTAGCATTTTTGCAACCTGTTCGATATTCGTTTGTTGTTCAACGCCATCATACAAAATACCGATTGCCTTCTGCACCATTTTTTCATTCGAAGTACCACTGAAATTCTTGTTTTTGATAGCATCAATTATCATTCCCATTAGAAAGTAAGTAGCCCCACTCATCGAAGCCATTGCTCCACTCGAAAATTCTAGTCCAATCTCAAAAACATCATTGAATGCCCTGATTATTCTTTTATCGAGTCCAATAGTGAAAAATGGATTTTGAGGATTAATTATCTTGTTTACAAATAGTGAATTATCTTCTTTCAGAGAACAACCAATCCAGTACTCGGTCCATCCGGTGTTCGGTAAAGGTTGATATCGGTGCCAAACTTCAGGAAACAGAAAAAAAACGTCACCTCCATTAACTTCAAATTTTATATCATTATCTGTTTCAAAAGTTCCAGCACCATTTGAAATATATACTATTTGATAATCTTTCAATCTACGGCCAGCTTCATATTTGAAATAGTATTCCTTATGGTCTTCTTTGTGTGGTGGATATTCCTGATTTGGCATGACTACAGTGTACCCAATATCATTTACAGTTAGTCCCATGAAACTATCCGTAGAGTCATCGATAAAGTATTTTGAAAAATTATTTAACTTATCCATTATATATCAAAAATTACCCTTTTTATGTCAATATTTATTATAACTATTATACTAACGACTATATATTTGCGCTTTAGTGAAAACATTTGATTGATACAAATATATCATAAAATGTATAAAAATAGAATATTCTTAAACATTATACTCCAAACCTATGAAAATGAAATTTGAAATCTTAGTGATTCTCTTTTGCTTATTTTCTTCTTTCCTATTTGGACAAAAAACAACTCAGATTTTGCTCACAGGGAAAGTAACAGATTCTTCTAAAAGTCCATTACCAGGTGTTTCAGTAGTCGTAAAGGGTACAACTAGAACTACTGTCACGGACTCTAATGGAAACTATACTCTTACTAATATTCCTGAGAATTCAACACTGAGATTTTCATTTATTGGAATGAAAATGCAGGAGATTGGGGTTGGAACTAAAAGTAAAATCGACGTCATTATGGAACAAGTGGATATTGGGCTTAATGAAGTAGTGGTTGTTGGATATGGAACGCAAAAAAAAGCAAATCTTACTGGTGCAGTGTCTTCAGTAAACAGTAAGGACCTTACAGTTGCACCTGTTGCGAGTGTTTCTAATGCATTAGCTGGCCGGTTGCCAGGACTGATTACAAAGCAGGAAAATGGAGCCCCAGGAAAGGATGGATCAATGATTAGTATACGTGGTTTTGGATCACCATTGATTATTGTTGATGGAGTTGAAGGATCAATGGACAATTTATCCCCAAATGAAATAGAAAACATTAGTATTCTTAAGGATGCATCAGCAGCAATCTATGGTGCACGAGCAGGAAATGGTGTTGTATTAATTAATACAAAACGTGGTATTAACGGTAAACCAACAATAACTGTTAATGGCACATATTCATTACAATCACCTGTTGACATGTTAAGAATGGTTGGATCAGGTCCTTTCTCAGAAATGTGGAGAGAAACTCAATGGCAATTGGGCATCCCTGAAGCAAATATGCGATTCAGGGATGCTGACGTTGCCAAATATAAAGCAGGGACTGATAAAAATTACCCCAGTACAAATTGGACAGATGAGCTTATTGGCAATTTTGCAAAGCAATTGGATAACAATATATCATTACGTGGGGGAACAGATAAGTTAAAGTTTTATGCCTACTTTGGATTACTCGATCAGAAATCAATCATAAATGAAGGCGGCGGAGGATACCAACGTTACAATATTCGAGTAAATGCTGATGCAAAAATTATTGACAATCTGACTTTCAGCGTTGATCTATCAACTATTATGTCCAGCAGGACTGCTCCATGGAGGGATGACAATTTTTGGCAAGATCTATGGGGAACAGAACCAATATATCCCAGATACCTTCCTGACCGCTCGAAAATATCTTATGCTGACGGAGGTGGAACAGGCGGAGCGCATATTACAACCAACCGAAATTTAGGGGGTGGAACTGACATTAACTATCAAAGTATTAAAGTACAGGGAGGATTAAAATACGATTTCTCCCTGGTAAAGGGTCTTTTTGCCAAAGCGACTATGACGGCAGAGAATGGTTATTCCAGCAGTAAAACTTTTGTTGGTGCACCAGAAACTTATAAATACAATAACACTACTTCAGAATACAAACAATACTCAGGTATTCCCATATCATTATTTCAAAACAGAACATCAAATGTAAATACAACAGGTCAATTTTCTTTAAACTACGATAATGTATTTGCAAAGAATCATCATTTTTCAGCATTAAGTCTATATGAGTTCATTACCTATAATTCAGACTGGATAAGTGCTAGCCGAGAGGGATACGAAAGTTTTACTACTCCATACCTATTTGCAGGAGGGTTACTAAATCAAAAGTCAGATGGATCTGCAGATGAAAGTGGAAGAGTAAGCTGGGTGAATCGTTTTAACTATGATTATAAATCTAAATATTTGTTAGAGGCAACTGTTCGGAATGATGGTTCTGCACAATTCAGTCCTGAAAAGCGTTGGGGATTATTTCCAAGTATTTCTGTTGGCTGGAGAATTTCTCAAGAGGGATTTCTAAATAGCAGTTCGGTAATTAGTAACCTTAAAATTCGTGGAGGAATAAGCCAAACTGGTAATGATGCAATTCCAATCAGGTACCCATTTATCGGAGGGTATATCATGGATGGATCATCCTATATATTCGGAACAAGAGTTCTACAAGGCTACACTGCAACTGGGATCCCCAATAAGAATCTCACCTGGGAAACAGTGGATATCTATAATTTAGGGTTAGACTTTGGTCTGTTCAAAGGTGCATTATTTGGTCAAGCTGACGTTTTTTACCGGAATAGAATAGGAATTCCTGGACAGCGATCCACCACTCTACCTAACACTTTTGGTGCTGGTCTTCCACTTGAGAATCTCAATGAATTAAATACTAGAGGCTTTGAATTCATGTTGGGTTATAAAAATTCTATCAATCAATTTAAGTATAATATTACAGCAAATGTCTCTTGGTCGAGATCTAAATGGGGAAAATATGATCAACCCGTCTTTACGGACCCAGATGAAAAAAGAATTAAGCAAAGGACCGGTCATTGGGTTGATGAGACATTTGGTTGGGTATCCGACGGACTTTTTACAAAGCAGAAAGAGATTGATGATTTAAAATATGTTTATGATATTAATACACAAAACGCAAAAATACAGCCGGGAGACATACATTTTCTTAATATCAATGGCGATGACAGATTAGACTGGCGAGACCAGGTATTGATTGGACATGGATCTGTTCCAAATTGGATGATGGGGTTGAACACTGCTTTAACATACAGAGGTTTCGATTTTAATGCTTTGATTAATAGTGGATTAGGCTTTGTTCAGCAGGTGAATTTAAGACAAATGTCGGGTTATCCTGAAGTGATGTACAATGAACGTTGGACCTATAGCAAAAATAATCCGCAAGCCATTGTACCTAGATTGGGCAGCAATGCACCTAATGGCGCTCCTTCTGATTTTTACTTTATTCAGGCAGACTATATGAGATTGAAGTCTCTTTCTCTGGGATACACATTGCCTAATAAATGGACAAGCAAGGTAAAACTGCAAAGCCTAAGAGTATACTTTGCAGCAACTAACTTGTATACCCTAAGCAAGCTTAGCAAGTATGGATTAGACCCTGAAGCTCCCAGTGGTATGAGCGGTTACTATTATCCACAGATGAAGACTTACAGTTTTGGATTAAATATCAGCTTTTAAATAACATAATACAATTCAAAATGAAAAAGATATTTTTTATTATACTTTCAGTTATAGCGATAAGTTCATGCCAAAAGGTAATATTGGATACTAAACCATTGAATCTGATTACTGATGCCACATTATGGAATGATGTATCATATGTCAATAAATATCTTGCAAATTGTTATCAGAACATGAAGTTTTTTAATGAAATGTCGTTTACTGGAGACCATTTTGCCTATTTGCCATCCCCACTAAGTGAGGCAGATAAACTTGAGGATGTGGCAAGTAATGCTTGCGACGAATCGGTTTTCTACCAGCATGTGACTTTTCGACCATCATATCGTAATATAAATAGTTCATCCTGGGATTGGTGGGGATATAGTTTAGTTCGGTCACTGAATGTTTTTATTGAACAAATTTCTACATCACCGCTTCCTGAAACAGAACAAAAGATGCGTTTGTCAGAGGCAAGATTCTTGCGTGCTTTCGCATATTTTAATATGGTGAAAAGGTACGGTGGGGTGCCATTGATTACAAAATCACAAAAATTGGATGATCCTAAAGAGGAGCTCTACCCAAAACGTGCAAAAGAGGTGGAAATCTGGCAATTCATTATTGACGAACTGAATGATATCATTGCTTCAAACGCTTTGTTAGAGATAAATACAGGTGCAGATGTTGGACATGCTTCTAAGTATGCTGCATTGGCGCTTAAGAGCCGGGCTGCAATGTATGCGGCAAGTATTGCCACTTGGGGTACAGTTCAGTTGGATGGAATTGTGGGGGTTGATCCGGGTAAAAAGGATTACTTCTGGACTCAAAGCTATAATGCATCCCAGGAAATTATTAATTCCGGACATTTTCAGTTATATACCGCTGATAATGATGGTACTCACGACGGGTACGCAAGGAATTTTCGTAATTTGTTTTTAGTAGAGAATAATAGCGAAGTTATTTTTTCAGAAGTATTCGATGGATTTTCTGGCAGAGGTCATTCGTGGGATCTCTGGCAAGCTCCATGTGGTTACCAGATTTGGGGCGGAGGACAATGCAGTAACATTACGCTTGAGATGGTTGAATCGTTCGAAAATAAAGATGATCCTCCCGGGAATCCTTCAGTAATACCTCGTAATGGAATGATTTTTAACTCGCCGTCAAATCCGGTTAAATGGAAATTCTGGACCATGGAAGAACTTTGGGGAAACAGAGACCCACGTTTTAACGCAAGCGTTTACACTTGTGAGTCTCCCTGGTCGGATGGTAAACAAAAAATAAGCTTGGATTATCATAAAGGATTACTTACTGATAAAGACATATTGCTACTAGATGCTGGTGATTATAAGGATGGTGCAGGACATGAGAGTGTTCCCGTAATCAGCTTTGAGTTAAGCAAAGGTTGGCCTACTCCATTCGGTCCTCTTAAGCATTTGGATGAGTCGATAGCCATTTCACCTGGTCGCGGCTACTCCAAAACAGATTGGATTGTTTTCCGTTTGGGAGAAATTTATTTAAATCTCGCCGAGGCTGCGTTGCAATTAGGCAAGGGCGGAGATGCCAAAAATGCGGTGAATGTTATTCGGGAGCGAGTAGGAATGAAAACGTTCGTAAATATTCCAACACTTGATGAGGTTCGTCATGAACGCAAAGTTGAGCTTTGCTTTGAAGGTACACGGTATTTTGATGTTATTCGCTGGAGATCTGCAATGAAAGATTTATCTCGGTCAAGAAGCGGATTGAAGTATGTTCTTGACTATAAAAGTACTTATTCAGGTGGACCAAGGAAGTATGCCTTGGATATCATCCAAAATGTCATGGGAGTCCCCAATGAAGTATTTGCCGAGATGTATTATTACTGGCCAATTACTTTAGGCAGAACTAGTTCAAATCCGAACCTACTTCCGGAAAATCCTGGGTATTAATAATGGTTAAATTTTAATATTTAGATACGCTTAAATATTATTTATACAGGGTGTTACATTATTCTTTTAATCAATAATTTAAAATTTAATAACAATGAAAAAATCTAGACAAATTGTAAATGGCGTAATTGGAGTAGTAATTTTGATGATATTATCAACCTCGTGTAAAAAGGACCAGACAAGTAATCCTCCAGCAGTTGTTGTTCCTAAATATCAGGTGGTCTTTAATCCGAATGGCGGCAAGCCTAGTCCTGATGTACAAGTTGTAGATTCTGCAAGAAATGCGGTAAAACCTAATGGAATAAAGTTACAACATTACCAAATTTATGGATGGAGCTTAGATGCAAATGGTACCGAAATGTTTGATTTTTCTACACCGATTACCAAAGATATTATTTTATATGCACAGTGGGAAACAGATGAAACAGCATTTACTACAAGACCTGCAAGTCAAGCTGGGACTGGTGCCGCGATTACTTCAGGGGTTGAAATAACAGGACTCATTGATGTCTGTAAGGTGGCACCGCGTGTTACTATTCCTGATTCGATTGGGGGAGTATCTGTTACAGGTATTGCTTCTGAGGCCTTTATGAATGATTCTAGTATGTTAAGCATTAAACTGCCAAAAAATCTGATATCAATTGGCATAAACTGGTACTCTAATTCATCGACATTTAAAGGTTGCAAAAATTTAAAGAGCATAGTAATACCATCATCGGTTACTCAAATCGGTGTATCTGCTTTTGAATCATGCATGGGGTTGGAAAAATTTGAGTTCACTCAAACTTCAAGTTTTACAGACTTTGGTTATAACGTATTCTTATACTGCAGCAGCCTCAAACAAGTTACATTGCCATCTTCGATGACAAAGGTTTTTACCTACCTTTTTAATGGGTGCACTGGTCTTGAAAAAATTACCCTACCCTCCACTATTACAGAAATACAAGATGGAGCTTTTCGATTCTGTGTAAGTTTAGATACTGTTGTTATAAATCGTGAAGCTTCTGAAGGGATAACAACGCTAGCTGCAGTAACAGTATTTGATCTATGTGATTTAAAAGCGATTAAAGTTCCGGCAAATTCAGTCGGTGCTTATAAGGATGCAAAATACTGGAGTATATTTAAGGATTTAATATTCAAATAAATTATAAATAGTTAATCTAGCAATTTTTTTTTAAAGTGCTGCTGAGAATTCTTTTTCAGCAGCACTTTAAAAAAAATTGCTAGGTTAATAGTTGTATATAGGATACAATGCAAAAATAGTGTACTAGCCTGTTGAAATATTAAGAAGGGTCACATGTTGATTGACTAATCTTAATGATTGTCTAATAGAGGGGATATTCGTATTTATCCGATAAAATCTATTCTAATTTTATTTTTTTACTTATAAATTTATTTGTTATGAATACAAATATTACCCAAGAGCAAATAGAATCATACAGAACAAATGGATTC
Organism: Ferruginibacter sp.; assembly: GCA_044339235.1. Lineage (GTDB taxonomy): Bacteria > Bacteroidota > Bacteroidia > Chitinophagales > Chitinophagaceae > Ferruginibacter. Next base: position 14,933 of record JBIIVV010000017.1, on the reverse strand, counting down.
CTGTTGGTTGATAATTTTTTAAATGAAACCGAATTGTCTTTTTGGCGTGAAGCAGTTACAGAAGCCATTGAACAGCGTGGTGGTCAAAAGATGCCAGGTAGCGATATTGAAGTTGGTAAAGCCGATGGTATTAATAAAGACACGGATTACTTTGCCAAAGTATTTGATCAGATGTTGAACCTTTGGCAAACAAACGATAAGGTAAAACAGCTCATGCTTGATAAAAATCTGGGTAAGATAGTGGCTGATTTAGCAGGTTGGGAAGGTACAAGGATCTGGCATGATCAGGCACTTATAAAGCGCCCATGGGCTAATGCAACTTCGTGGCATCTTGATACTCCTTTTTGGTCATTCAGCGACCGAAGGTCAATGTCAATCTGGGTTGCTTTGGATGATGCAACACTTGAAAATGGATGCTTATATTTTATTCCTGGCACTTATCATACCACTACTTTAGATAATCCGGGAATTGGAAAGAATATGGATGGTGTTTTTGAGTTTTACCCTCAGTTCATCAAATCAAAATCTGTGGCAGTTCCAATGAAGGCAGGAAGTTGTTCATTTCACAATGGATTAACAATACATGGTGCAGGAGCTAATATGACAAATGGTTTCCGACGTGCAATGACGTGCGCATATATGCCAGATGGAGCAACTTTTAATGGAATCAAAAACATTTTAAGCGATGAGCAGTTTTCTAAACTTAAAATTGGAGACCCTCTTTCCAATGAACTGCAAAATCCATTAATCTATTCCTCTTCCAAAGCAAACAATCAGTGAAACTCTTAATTATGTGTCCCCAATGGGGACTTGAACATCTGCCGATTGAAGATTTTTTCCTAAAGGTTAAAGAAGCAGGTTATGACGGAATTGACTCCTGGCTTCCGGAAGAATCAAGCAAAAGAAAAAAGTTCATCAATCTTTTGGATCAATACCAACTTTGCATTGTTAGTCATCAACATCAGGCGAAAGGTGATACAATAGATGGATTTTGCAGGTCGCTGGACTATTATTTAAAGCTTTCTTTGGAATGCAATCCGCTTTTAATCAACTCCCATTCCGGGAAGGATTATTTCTCACTTGATGATCAACTAAAAGTAATAGATACTATTGATGAGTTTTCGATTAGGAATAATATCACTGTTGCCAACGAAACGCATAGGGGTCGAATTGGATATAGCCCATACAATGCGTGCGAATTATTTAAGCGAAGACCTAGTATGAAGATAACTGCAGATTTTTCTCACTGGACCTGTGTTACCGAAAGCTTCCTGGAAAACTCTGAAGAAATTGTTGAAGAGGCAATTAAAAGAACAAAACATGTACATGCCAGGGTAGGTTATACACAAGGGCCACAGGTTCCCGACCCAAGGCTTGCTGAATGGCAGAAGCCTGTAGATTTTTTTCTATCCCTTTGGAAAAGAATCATTGAAAATCAAAAATCAGTTGGTGCAGAATATTTTACCATGACTACTGAGTTTGGGCCTCCTCCATACATGTGGACTAAAATTGAAGACAATACTCCTATAAAAAGTCAATGGGAGATAAATTTATTTATGAAGGATTTATTAAGAAAAAAATTGCATTAAACGATAAAAGTGTAAAGAGTTGCATTTAAAATGTACTTAAAGCCTGGATGTGAAATTGAAAATATTGATATCAATTTGTAAAGATATTAATTAACTTATTCTATCTGCTGTTAATTATTCAATTTTAAAAAATACGAAAAATGAGAATTATTTATTCACTTCTTTTAATCCTTGGCCTCTATATTTTGTTGTTAAATGTAACCAATTGTACAAAGGGAAATGATACCAAGGATGTCCCTAACGATTCTACGACAAAAACTCCTCCAAAAACCACAATAGGTGCGATCCGCTGGGATGGATGGGTTGGAAAAGTTTCTTCCATTTCAGAATATTCTCAAAGGATGCTTAGCCCGCAAAAATTCAGGTTCAGGACACCTTTTTTTGCACAAATCCATAAAACGGATTCCATTACTTGTACCACTACACAAGCTTCAATGGACCAGGAAATTGCATATGCAAAAAATGCCGGAATCGATTATTGGTTATACAATTGGTATCCAAATGGCTCAGGCCTGGATATTCCACTTGACAAGCATTTGTTTAGTACTCACAAAAATGATGTTAAATTTTCATATCTTTTTTACAGTACCAACTGGCAGTATGTAAAGAATGAAATGTCGAAGACTATGGAACGGATGAAGGAATCCAATTATATGAAAATTGATGGTAAACCCTTGGTTTTCTTCATGAACAATACATGGAAAGTTGCTGATATTGATTTACTTAGAAGTGAAGCCAAAAAGGCAGGAATGCCTGAACTTTATTTAGTCTTTACAGATTGGACCGGGGGAACAGCAAATAAACAATGTGCAGATTTTGGCGGCCAGGCTTCAAGTTCTTACTGCAATTGGGGTGATGGTGGTATCAGTTATAAAAGTTTTGCCGCAGCAACAGAATCAAAATGGAATACGTATAGAAATCCTCAGTTTGCATTTATTCCTTTTGTTACAACTGGTTGGGATCCCCGCCCTATCATTGAGTACTATCATGGACTCCCCAAGGCTGATAGCATAAGCGTAAGCCAATGGTATCCAAAACCAGCAGAGGACCATTATGTGCAAACAGCCACGGCAGATGAAGTGGCAGCTCATTTGAAAGCCGGACTCGATTGGGTAAAAAATAATCCGAAATACTCAACACCCAACACCGTGATTATCTACGCATGGAATGAATGTTCCGAAGGAGGATTTATTATTCCGGTTGCTGAAACCAATACGACAGCAATTAATTACGGTACAAAAAGGCTTGATGCCATTAAGGCAATGTTAGACGCATACTGGAAAAAATAGAATAAATAACTGATGAGAAAAGCATTTACTACTTTTTTGCTGGCAGTCCTTTGTTTCATACAGGTGACAGCTCAAGACATAAAACCCTTTGAACGCGAGTTAAAAGTTGGGTACCTTCTTAACTACTTTTTTATGTCGCCAAAACCCTACTGTTGGGAAAAAGAGGAAATATACCTTTCAGGATGGGAGGTTGACAAAAGTGGAGGGACATTCTCTTTCAGCCCTGCCGGCAAATATCCTGAAAGTTTCGCTTTCAACATAAACTGGTTCAGGTTGGAAGATACCTCGGAAACAAAATCTGTTAGTATCTCCCATCAGATTGCCCGTCAGACCGAAGGCTTACTAACCCTTGAATTCCGGTTCAGATTACCCAAAAGAATGGATAATGCCCGCTGGCAGTTAAAAGATTTGAAGGATGCCGGAGTCAGCATAACAACTCTTGACAATATTCTTTACGTTGAATCGAAGGCAGGGAAGAAAGTACCGATTCAATCCATTGAAACCGACAGAGAATACGGTGTACAAGTTATAGCTGATATAAATAATCAAAGGGCAGATTATTATGTTGACGGTCGCCTGAAAGCTAAAAAAGTATCATTCTTAAATCCGATAAGTACAGTGGATTATTTCTCTGTTCAAACAGGGGACAAATCAACGGGACAGTTGTATCTGAACCCCGTTAATATTTTTAAAGGTTATACAGTAAACGAAACTTTTGTTAGTTGCAGCAAAGGAACTCTTCCTGATAATTGGATGGTCAATAAAGGTAAAGCTAGTGTCGAAGAATTTGAGTGTGGAACAAAACCTGATATTTTCAGCCTTCTGATTCAATCAAAAGAACAGGACATACTTTCTGAAGTTACCCGGAAGTTTGTCCCTGTTGAAGGAAAGATAATCTGGGAGTACAGGTTTCTACTTCCAGAGAAAAACAGTGAATCTTATTTCGGAATTGCAAACAATAAAAATTCAGGGCTGAAGCTTGCTGTTAAAGATGAGAAATTGATGTTTTTTGATTCAAATTCCAAAGCTAAAATCCTAATCCCGGCGTTTCGCACCAATCTTTGGTATATGCTAAAAGTGATTGTTAACCAGGAGGATGGAACAGCAGACATTTTTATCAATGGTAAACAGGTTGGTGAAAAACTTCACTTTTCCGATAAAAAATTAATACTTGAGAATCTGCAATTTTCATCTGATTCTTCACTTTGGCTTGATGATATTGAAATATATCCATGGAGCGATTATCCTGCTGACTACGTTCCGGAGCCGAAACCAATAATAGCAAAAGATGAAATTATTCTTGGGGTTCAAAGCTGCAATTTATGGAAAGAAGGTCGTGCATATTCCGGATGGGATTATGTGTATCCTTTCCGCGAAAATCGCAAACCATATCTTGGGTGGTACGATGAGGGAAATCCCGAAGTTGTTGATTGGGAAATAAAGTGGAAAGTTGAACACGGAATTGGATTTGAATTGCATTGCTGGTACAGGCCCAACAATGCTGTGAATAAACCAATTAAGGACGGAGTCCTTGACCAGAATATTATTAAAGGGCTTTTTAATGCCCGATACAGCCACAAAACAAAGTTTGCAATCATGTGTACCGATGAAGGTGCCTGCATTACCAACTTCAAAGATTTCCAGGAGAATATAATTCCTTACTGGATTGAGTATTTTTTTAAGGACCCCAGGTATATGAAGATTGATGATAAGCCGCTTTTAAGTATCTATTCAAAAGACAACTGGGTAAAAATGTTTGGTGGAGAAGAAGAGGGACGTGAGGCAATTTCGCTTCTTCGCGACGAGGTAAAAAAGGCTGGTTTTCCAGGAATTGTAATATTTATGGAAGATAGAAATGCTGATGTCTCCACATTACAAGCAAAGAAAAACCTGGGTGTGGATGCGTGTTACTCCTATACATGGTTTACTAATGATGCAAAAGTAGAAAAAGAAAGAATGATGGCTCAACGCGACAGTGCACAATCTATTGGACTTCCTGTTATTCCAAGTATTTCAATGGGTTGGGACAGAGAGGCATGGGGTGTTCATGATGGAGGGTTTATACCGGTAAATGAATACAAGGAGTTGGCAAAATGGACAAAAGATGTATTTATCCCAACGCTGCCGGAAAATTCATTGGGTCGCAAAATGGTACTTCTGGCAAATTGGAATGAGTTTGGCGAAGGACATTTCATAATGCCTTCTACACTGGCAGGATTCGGTTATATTGATGCCCTGCGTGAAGTATTTACCAATGATACAAATCATGTTGACATTGCTCCCACCGATGCACAAAAGAAAAGGTTCACCGTGCTTTACCCAAAAGATTAATCTGGTTTGTTATGAAAATTATTAAAATTATTTTTATTTTAGGATTATCGCTGAATTCCTTTGCTCAGATACCTTTCAGATTACCTGCAATAATCAGCAATCATGCAGTACTTCAGCAGTCTTCCGAAGTGAAACTATGGGGCTGGGGCCCAGGTTCGCTCAAGGTAGGTATTGTATGTAGCTGGAACCCATCTGATACCATATTTGCAGATATTGGCGGTGATTGTACATGGGAAGCAAAAGTCAAAACGCCCAAAGCAGGCGATTCATTTAGCATTGAGTTCTGGTGCAATAATAAAGTTACCACAGTTGAAGATATTCTAATTGGTGAAGTCTGGCTTTGTTCAGGACAATCAAATATGGAGTTACCGACAAAGGTTGGAATTTTAGATGATGCTGATGTGCTGAAGAATTGTTATAATAAACAAATCAGGTTTTTTGAAGTAGTAAAAGATTTCGATAAATATCCCAAAAGCGACTGCAGGGGAGAATGGAGAATTTGCGACTCAACTTCTTTATCTACTTTTAGTGCAGTTGCCTACTTTTTTGGGAGGAGGCTTAATAATACACTAAACGTTGCTGTTGGATTAATTGGTTCGTATTGGGGAGGGACCAATATTGGCTCGTGGTGTTCAAACGAAGTAGTTGAAAGCGATAGTGCACTTCAAAATAATAATCGTGAAGGCGTTACTTATGCCCCCCAGGCAAATTCAATTATTTATAATGCAATGATTTTCCCGCTTGTTCCTTATAAGTTAGCGGGAGTTGCCTGGTATCAGGGTGAATCAAACGTTTGGCCAGATCCTGAAACTTATGGCAAATCATTCGCTAATATGATTTATAGTTGGCGAAAATTATTTGATACCGAACTTCCATTTTACTTTGTTCAGATTGCTCCTTTTCGCGGATTTTATCCGGGTATTTATTCTGCCTTTTTACGCGAACAGCAAGAGGCTGCGTTGGTAGTTCCTAAAACCGGAATGATAACCATTGGCGATCTGGCAGAAATTGATGTTACCGAAATTCACCCACGGGCAAAGGCAGGTGTAGGCTTACGTCTGGCTAACCTTGCGCTGAAAGAGGTGTATCAAAAAAACGATATTCAACCGTATTTTCCACGTTTTATAGAAGTAGCTTATTCCAAAAATATTGCGAAAGTAAAGGTGAAATCAATTGGTCAATTGAAATGTAAAGGAGAAGAAATCAGAAGTTTTGCTGTAGCCGGTAGCGACAGGAAATTTTATGAAGCCAACGCAAAAATTGAAAAAGACGGAACAATTGCAATTTGGTCAAAAGAAGTTGAATCACCGATGGCAGTCCGCTACTGTTTTACAAACGACCAGACACCAAATCTGTTTGATGTAAATGGTTTACCATTAATGTCTTTCAGAACTGACAGCTGGGGATTAAAATAGTTAATATTAAAATCAATTCTACAATGAAAAAAAATGTAAAAGTTGGCCTATTCGGCATTGGATTAGACACTTACTGGCCACAGTTCGATGGTTTATTATCACGACTGGAAGGTTATCAGCATGAAATTAAAACCAGAATAGAATCGTTTGGAGTATCTGTAATTGATGCCGGAATGGTGGATTCACCTTCCAAAGCTCAGAAAGCCGCACAATTTTTGAAAGAAAACGATGTTGAGGTAGTGTTTCTATTTATTTCCACGTATGCCCTATCCTCAACAGTTCTACCAATAGCGCAACGGCTTAAAACTCCGATCATCCTGCTAAATATTCAACCTGTGCCCGCAGTTGATTATGATAAACTTAATGCTATGGGTGATAGGGGTAAAATGACCGGAGAGTGGCTTGCTCACTGCCAGGCTTGTTCTGTACCTGAATTGGCCTGCGTTTTTAACCGTGCCGATATAAAATACGATATTGTAAGCGGTTATCTAACCGATGGTGAAGCATGGAAAGAAATTGAAGCCTGGGTGGACGCTGCACGAGTTGCCTATGCAATGCGCAACAATCGCATGGGAATACTTGGCCATTATTACTGTGGAATGCTGGATGTATATACTGATGTGACAAAACAATCATCAACTTTTGGCACTCATGTGGAATTACTTGAAATGTGCGAGCTTAAAGCCTTACGGGATGCAGCAACTGAAGAAGAAATAAAAGCTAAAATAAAGGAGTTTAATGAAACCTTTGAGGTAGTAAAAGAATGTGATGAATACGAAATCAGACGTGCTGCACATACTTCTGTTGCGCTCGATAAGCTCGTAGAAAAACATGATCTTGGCTCAATGGCATACTATTACGAGGGCAATTCGGGTAATGAATATGAAAACATTGTAACTTCTGTTATTGCCGGAAATACCCTTCTTACAGGAAAAGAGATTCCTATTGCCGGTGAGTGCGAGGTAAAGAATGTGCAGGCAATGAAGATCATGTCGGAATTCGGCGTTGGAGGTTCGTTTTCAGAGTTTTATGCAATGGACTTTAACGATGATATTGTAATGCTTGGTCACGATGGACCAGCTCACTTTGCGATTGCCGAGGGCAGAGTTAAATTAGTTCCACTTCCGGTATATCATGGAAAACCGGGGAAAGGACTTTCCATACAGATGTCAGTAAAACACGGACCAGTTACAATACTTTCTGTTGTTGAAGGCAAAGAAGGTGTGTTCTTATTGGTTGCAGAAGGTGAATCGGTACCGGGTCCAACTTTCCAGATTGGCAATACTAATAGTCGTTATCGCTTTTCGATATCTGCCAAACAGTTTATTGAAAAATGGTCGAAAGCAGGTCCATCCCACCATTGTGCAATTGGTGTCGGACATATCGGAGGCAAACTGGAAAAACTTGGCAATTTGCTAAATATTCAGGTTGTAAAGGTTTGTTAAACCCAGATAAACAAAAAAATTGAATTTATTATTCTTAGCAATTTGTTCACATTCAAAAAAATCAAATCATGCAAAAAACATTATTTCTTTCCTTCGAATTTAGCCGTTTGTTGTTAACGGGAAAAGCAATTGCTGTTGCTACTGGCGTTGCCATACTTTTCTTAAATGCTTTGAGTTGTCATGGTCAAAAGTCTCAAAACGGCCATAAGCGAGGCGAATATACTGTTGCTGTTTACTACTGGCCCAATTTTCATAAGGACCCCTATCACCAGTCGAAAAAGGGAGAAGGTTGGACTGAATGGGAGATCGTTAAAAATGGAAAGCCTAAGTTTGAGGGACATTATCAACCTAAAGTACCGCTCTGGGGCTATCGTGATGAATCAGATCCAAAAGAAATGGCCCGTTCAATTGATGCAATGGCGGATGCCGGGATTGGCGCTATTATCTTCGACTGGTATAGATATGATGACGAAATTGATGGCGGTATCATGATTGAAGAGGCATTGCGTAAAGGCTTTCTTAAAGCACCTAACCGAGACCGCATCAAATTTTCGCTAATGTGGGCCAACCACACTTATATCGACTGCCATCCCTTCGCACAAGGTGACAATTTCAGTAATGCTCCGGTCTGGCGCAAGGGAGAGGTCGGACGGGCTGCATTTGAACGACATACTCAGGACGCAATTCAGAATTACTTCACGTTGCCCAATTATTGGAAAATAGACGGCTGCCCTTATTTCTCCATTTATGATTTGGACAAACTGATTTCAGGTCTTGGAAATGTAGCAGCAACAAGGACCGCGTTGGATGATTTTCGGGCTCGTGTTAAAGCCGCAGGCTTCCCTGATCTTTATCTGAACATTGTAGATCAAGGTCTGGGATTGCCACAGGTGCTTGAAAAAGTTAAGGGGCAACCCTGGCCTGATGATTCTTCCCGAAAGATCGAAACTATGCCCGATCTATTGAAAGCATTGACCGTTAACAGCTCTACCATGTATACCTGGGTACATCACAACTGGCCTATGTTAATGAATCAGGATCAGGCTGAAAAACGAGTGACAAACAATAAGACCTTTGGATTCGCTGATGATCCTACCGCTCAGGCAAAGACTAATTCAAATTCACAAAAATCTGGTGTCGAATTAAAGAAAGCTTCACTTTTAGAAAGAGCTAAAGTGGCAGGAGTTGTTGCCGTGGACTATTCCGAATATGGTCAACGGGCGATATCCCTCATGGACGAAAGACCATCAGCGTTAGGTGTGACCTATTTTCCTCATGTATCTATGGGCTGGGATGGAACACCACGTAACTACTCGATGGGCATCGTACTCAATAATACTCCTGAGAAATGGAAAAAATTCCTTAGTCAAACCAAAGACTGGCTCGATAAACACCCAGAAAGTAAAGGGATTGTAACTTTAAATTCCTGGAACGAATGGGTCGAAGGTAGTTATATCGAACCCGATTCGGTAAATGGAATGTCTTACCTGGACGCAATAAAGGAAGTTTTTGGATCAAAGTAAAATTAAATTTAATAAATAGAAATCATGAAAAATTATACATCTATCATACAGCGTTGGAGTTGTTTTAAAAAGGTATCTGCAGGTATTATATTGTTTTTAGGTTTATGTAATTCAGTTAAAGCGCAAGATTTCAATAAACCTTTTATCAGGGAAGTTAATACAGGGTATTTACTGCATACGAGTTTTGCTTCTTTGTCTCCATACTGTAACCTGAATGAACTAAAACTTTCGGGGTGGGAAACTGATTTTAAAGGTGGAAGCATGGATGTTTCACCTAAAAATGAAATGACCCTGGACTGGTTTAAGTTAATAGATACCAGTACAGAAGCCCCAGTCATCATAAAACATTTAATCGCACGCCAGGAGAGTGGGTTATTGACTTTTGAATTTCGGTTCAAATTATCAAATCATATGGATGATGCGGAATGGGAATTAAAAGGATTGGATAAAATTGGAATTACAATAAAAACCAATCAATCAAATCTCTGCTTTGTAGATAACAAAAATAATCCGGAGCTAATTCAAATCTATGAACCAGGTATAGAATATGGTGTAAAGGTAGTTGCAGACTTGTCTTCCAAAAAAATGGACATTTATGTAAACGGAATTCTTAAAAAATCGAGTGTAAAGCTAAGCCCACAATTAAAAACGATTGATTATGTGTTAATTAAGACCGGTAATGCATCAAAAGGAGAACTTTATCTCAGTCCTGTAAATTTGTATAAAGGATATAATGTGTGTGAAACTTTTGTAACTGGTGCAGTTAAGTCCTTTCCTTCAGATTGGGAAGCCAATAATGCCGGGGGCACAGTATGTGTCGATAAATTTGAAGTAAGTCCACGTCCCGACATTTTTAGTTTGAAACTCAGGAACGATAAAAAAGGCTCTAACGTTTCTGCAAGCAGGAAATTTACTCCGGTTAATGGTAAGACCATTGTTGAATTTAGAATACTTCCCGGCGAAAATGCGGATGGTTTGAATATGCAAATCAACGCATCAAATAAAAAGTTATTGGGATTGATATTTGAGAATGGTAACATATATTTTCAAAATACTAAAAAGGAAAAGGTCACTGTTTTAAACAAATATCTTCCTGACTTGTGGTATATGGTGAAACTAATTGCCGATCCACAAACACAATCAACTCAATTATTTTTAAATGGGAAAGAAATTCTTCAAAAACTATCCTATACTGGAACTAACCAGTACTTTGACAAAATTACTTTTAACAGCCCTTCCAATGGTAATAGCGTAGTTTGGGTAGATGATATACAAATCTATGCCTGGCAGGATTATCCAAAGGATTATGTACCTGAACCTATTGTAAGTAATACAAAACCCTCATATATTCTTGGTCTTCAAAGCTGTACGCTTTATAACGAAGGCATGGGCTATTGTGGCTGGAATTTAATACAACCGTATGCCGATAAGCGTAAACCGTTACTCGGCTGGTTTGATGAAGCTAATCCCGAAGTCGCCGATTGGCAGATTAAATGGCAGGTGGAGAGTGGAATTGATTATGAATTGTATTGTTGGTATCGTCCGAATAATGGCTATGGACAGCCAATTAAGAACACTTCAACCGAGCATGGGATTATTTCGGCCCTTTTTAATGCAAAGTACAGTCACTTAAAGAAGTTTGCTATCATGTACGAAAATCAGCAGGGACATGGGTATCAGGGACCAGCGATTGCATCCTGGGGGAAAACTGATTTGGAAGACTTCAAAAAGAATATAATTCCATACTGGATAGAGTACTTCTTTAAAGACCCCCGGTACAAAAAAATTGATAACAAACCCATTTTATCAATTTATTGGCTTCCAAGTTTTATAGCAAATATGGGAGGAACAGAAGGTGCACGCAATGCTTTAAATACCTTACGGCAGGAATGCGTGAAAGCTGGATTTGATGGTGTAATCGTTATGATGGAAGAAAGAAGTGCAGATAAAAAGAAAATCACTTCGATGAAGGAAATTGGAGTTGATTATTGCTATTCATATACCTGGGAATCAAAAGAAATTAAGCATCAGCAAAAAAGAAATCAGATGCAATTGGATACTGCCACTGCCGTTGGAATGAACATGGTACCCATGTTATCAATTGGCTGGGACCCGTCGGGGTTAGGTTGTGCCCCAGGTGGCGATGGTTGGCTTTCTCCGCAGGATTATAAGTCTTTGGCAACCTGGATTAAAGACGAGTTTATTAATAAGTTACCGGATGGTTCGTTAGGAAGAAGAATGATTATGATTGACAACTGGAATGAATTCGGCGAAGGTCATTTCATTATGCCATCCAATCTTGCTGGATTTGGTTATTTGGATGCTTTAAGAGATGTTTTTTTGGACAGCAAGCCTCATATTAATGTAAAGCCTGATGAAAATCAAAAGAAAAGATTTAATACTTTATATCCGGTGGAATAAAAAAATCAATCTATGATTAGTTTGAAAGGAGTTGCCAAATTAACAAAATTGAAAATTACAATAAGTATAATTACCATTATGGTTTCGATTTTTCTTGTTGGAATCGGAAATTCAATAGAATAACCTGTTAAGTATAATTCGAAAGCAATTTAAACCATGTAATAATTTATAGACAAAATGGATAAAAATCTGATAGAAAAGGCTTATGAAATAGCCAAAGTACAATACGCCGCATTAGGAGTTGATGTTGATATGGCAATTGATAAAATGAAGGGAATTAATATCAGTCTGCACTGCTGGCAAACCGATGATGTTGGTGGTTTTGAAACTCCCGATTCCGTTCTATCCGGCGGTGGTATTCAAGTTACAGGAAATTATCACGGGAAAGCAACCACAATCGCTGAAGTAAAAGCTGATATGGAAAAAATATTATCCCTTTTGCCGGGAAAGCAACGATTGAACCTGCATGCTATTTATGGTGATTTTGCTGGTGAATTGGTTGACCGCAATCAAATTGAAGTAAAACACTTTCAAAGCTGGATTGACTGGTGCAAAAAACATGGTATTGGAATGGATTTTAATGCTTCTTGCTTTTCACACCCTAAAGCTTCTGATGGCTTTACTCTTTCAAGTAAAAATGAAGAGAACCGTAAATTCTGGATTGAGCATGTAAAGAGATGCAGATTTATCAGTGCAGAAATTGGAAAACAACTTGGTATGCCCGTAGTTCATAATATCTGGATACCGGATGGTTCTAAGGATGTTCCTGTTGATCGCTACAGTTACAGATTCTTGTTGAAAGATTCTCTTGACCAGATTTTCAATGTGAAATATCCAAAAGAATATCTTAAAGATGCTGTTGAAAGTAAACTGTTTGGAATAGGTGCCGAGGCAATGACGGTTGGTTCTCATGACTTCTATCTTTCGTATGCTACAAAAAATAATCTTATGATTTGTCTTGATAGTGGACACTTTCACCCAACAGAACAAGTAGGTGATAAAATTTCTTCATGTCTTCTTTTTAATGATGAAATTTTACTCCATGTTACCCGACCTATACGTTGGGATAGCGACCATGTTGTTATTTTGAATGACGATATAATGCTTATTGCTCAGGAGATTGTACGATGCAATGCTTTAAAAAGAGTAAATATTGGATTGGACTATTTTGATGCTTCAATGAATCGTATCGGCGCTTATGTTATAGGAACTCGTGCCATGCAGCAAGCACTGTTATTTGCTCTTCTTGAACCGGCAGAAATTTTGAAAAAATATGAAAATGAAGGGAAATACTTCGAACGTCTTGCCACTCTTGAAATTATGAAAACTAAGCCTTTCGGTGCAATTTGGGATTACTTCTGCCTGCAAGAGAGAAAACCAATAGGTGAAGATTTCATTGCTGAAATACAACAATATGAAAAGGACGTTTTGATAAAAAGGTAAGTTTTACATTTAGAATAGATAGTGAGGCATTAATTTGTCTGATAGGATTTTTGTTTTTATCAATCTTCCTTTTGTTTTTGTGGTGTCATTGTTTTCCTGTAAAAGGATGACACTATTTATTATGAGCTCTTTTCAAAATACTTATTTACTAATAGAATAAAAAGTGTTAAAAATGAAAAAGTATATCATTATTCCTGTTTTTTTAATCGTGCAATTCTTGTCAGCATTTGCACAAGAGCAACAAATAAAGTTAGAAACAATTGCTCCGGGAGTAATAAAAATGACGATGGGGAAACCTGACCAGTTTTCGCCCTACCAATTTTGCGCTGAACAGCCCAGAATTGAAGAGATGGCCGGATTATCCTCCAAAGAATTGCCTTTTGATCTGAAGTCGGTCAGGATTATTAAAAACAACAGGGGAATACAAGTGAGTTTACCACTTACAAGTGATGAGCAGCTTTATGGTTTTGGTATGCAGATTGGCTCCTTCGAACAACGGGGTTTAAAAAAGAAACCTATTGTAAACGATGCTCCTGTTTTTGTAAATAATAATCCGCTGGCCAATATCGGTTACACGCATGCACCGCAGCCATTTTATGTTTCTACCCGGGGTTATGGCGTTTTAATAAACACATCACGCTTTGTAACCTTTCTTTGCGGAACGAACGAAGAAAAACAAGACTTAAATACAGGGGATAAGAATCAGAATAAACTAAAATTTTCCACCGATCAACTTTACCAAAATCAGCCTCAGGAGACCTGGAATATGTGGATCGATATCCCCAATACCGAGGGAGTTGAAATCCTGTTCTTTCAGGGTGAAGACATAAAGGAATGTGTACAGCGCTATAATCTTTTTTCGGGTGGAGGAGCCATGCCACCGCTTTGGGGCTTGGGAATCAAGTACAGGGTGAAGGGCGATTATACCCAGGATAAGGTGATGAAAATGGCGTCGTACTTCCGCGATAACAACATCCCTTGTGATGTTTTGGGACTGGAACCGGGCTGGCATACCAAAGCTTATTCGTGTTCCTATGTTTGGTCCGATAAATTCCCAAAACCGCAGGAAATGATAGATAATCTGAATAAGGAAAATTTCAGGCTAAACCTTTGGGAACATGCCTACGTTAACCCGGCTGCACCTTTCTTCAATGAAATGAAGCCATATTCCGGAAATTTCCTGGTGTGGAGAGGATTAGTACCTGATTTTGTGAATCCAAAAGCGCGTCAGATTTTTGCCGATTATCATGACAAGGAACTGATTGGGAAAGGTATTGCTTCGTTTAAACTTGATGAGTGTGACGCAGGGAATATGATGGATGCCACATCCACCTGGGGTTTCCCCGAAATGTCGCAATTTCCTTCGGGAATTGACGGCGAGCAAATGCGTCAGCTTTTTGGCTATTTATATACCAAAACCCTGTTCGAGGCTTACAAAAAACGAAACCAGCGGACCTGGATGGATTACAGGGCATCG
>JBIIVV010000016.1:0-26001 GCA_044339235.1 Ferruginibacter sp. | reverse complement strand
AAATCAAGAAAACAGCCCTAGGGGCAGAGGAAAGTGTAGCCTGGAAACATTTTGATAATTCGACTGCGGCAATTTTAGCATTGCAGACTTTGGGATATACCGTTTTTTCGGTGGAACAGGCTGCTGGGAGCACCCTATTAAATGATTTGAATTATGCAATCACAGATAAAATTGCAGTGATCTTTGGAAATGAGGTAACAGGGGTTGAACAATCTACCATTCAGCAATCTGCGGGCTGCATAGAAATTCCTCAATTTGGGATGAAGCATTCACTGAATGTTGCAACAGCTGTGGGGGTAGTACTGTGGGAGTTTGTTAGAAACAGGAAATTGGTCAAGGGTTGAATCAAGTAGAAGGCTTTAATTGAATTGCATAAAAGGAGATTATTACAAGCCAATTCCAGTATTTATATTTTTGAATGTGATGCGTATTTTTTTTGATGGTCTATAATAATTTATTGAATGAATAATATAAAAAAATATGCAGGGTTAGTAAAATTTTCTCATACTATTTTTGCTTTGCCATTTGCCATTATTGGTTTTTTTATTGGAATATCCGCGCCCCATTTTTCATCTACTACCACCTTGCCTATGGGTGCATATTCACCCCTGCTTTTCAAGGATACTATCAAATTATTTACACTGGTAATTTTGTGTATGGTCTTTGCGCGCAGTGCTGCCATGGCTTTCAACCGTTATCTCGACAGTAGTTTTGACGCTAAAAATCCCCGTACGGCAATTCGTGAAATTCCAGCAGGCATTATTTCAAAGCAAAGTGCATTGCGTTTTGTAATGATCAATTGCCTTCTTTTTATCGCCTCCAGTTTTTTTATCAATCCAATTTGTTTTTATTTGTCCCCAATAGCCCTGTTTGTGGTGTTGTTTTACAGTTATACCAAGCGTTTTACAGCATTGTGTCACTTAGTACTTGGTATTGGGTTAAGCCTTGCACCTATTGGCGCTTATCTGGCTGTTACGGGAAAGTTTGAACTACTGCCTATTTTGTTTTCCCTAACTGTATTGTTTTGGGTAAGCGGTTTCGATATTGTTTATGCATTGCAGGATGAGCAATTTGATAAAGCTAATCAGCTACATTCTATACCTGCTTTATTGGGAAAGTCCAAAGCATTGAGGGTTTCAGCATACTTACACTTATTATCTGCGGCCTGTGTAGTTTCAGCGGGTATTTATGGCGATTTTGGGTGGTTGTATTGGCTGGGAGTAACTGTGTTTATCGGGATGTTGGTTTATCAGCATTCAATTGTTAAACCTACTGACCTTAGCAAGGTGAACATTGCATTTATGACTGCCAATGGAATAGCCTCTGTGGTATTTTCAGTATTTGTTTTGATGGATATATTTTTTCGTTCGGTGCTATAGTGAATAAATGAGGATAAATTATTGCTATCGTAACATTCGCTCAATTATCAATTTCATCTCCATCCATAATTCATACATTTGCCTATGGCTAGGATATTAGCAATCGACTATGGCGGAAAAAGAACTGGACTGGCTGTAACAGATCCCTTGCAGATCATTGCCACCGGATTGGCTACCATTGATTCAAAGGAGCTGATTACCTATCTGAAAAAATACTTTTCTACGGAGCAGGTTGAATTGGTTATTATTGGACTTCCCGTTAACTGGGATGAATCAGATACCCACGGCACACCCTTAGTAAAGGAGGCGATAAAAAAAATAGAAAAGGAATTCCCTCAAATGCCGCTGAAAACTGTTGATGAAAGGTATACTTCCAAAATGGCCAAGGATGCAATGTTGCAAATGGGTATGAAGAAAAAGGACCGTCAAGTAAAGGGCAATGTAGATATTATTGCGGCTACCATTATTTTACAAGAGTATCTGCAAAGCTTTCAGTAAGAAATGGGTAAATTTGTGTAGTCAAAAATGATCGATCAATAGTTAAGTATTGAAATGGCTTGTTGCAAACTGACAAATATCAGGATATGCCCTTTCAGCATTTTCAAGTTGGTATCGACAAAGATTTTTTTTAACGAGCGATAATAAAAATTTCCAAATAGTATTTATGATTTTACCAATAGTAGCTTACGGGTGTCCCGTTTTAAGAAAAGTTTGCAAGGATATTTCGCAAGATTATCCTGAGCTAGAAAAGCTCATTGCTGATATGTGGGAAACCATGTACAATAGTAATGGAGTAGGGTTAGCGGCGCCGCAGGTGAATAAGGAAATGCGTCTTTTTGTGATGGATAGCACTCAAATATTTGAAAATTTGGAAGATGATGAACAGGATCTTTATCCAGATGGACCGGGTTATAAGGGTACTTTTATTAATGCCCATGTCACTAAAATTGAAGGTAAGGAGTGGTCCTACAATGAAGGCTGTCTCAGTATTCCCAAGATTCGGGAGGATGTTTTGAGGGGGGAATCTGTCACCATCGATTATTTGGATGAAAATTTCCAACCATTTACAAAAACATTCAACGGCATTACTGCAAGGGTGATTTTGCATGAATATGATCATATAGACGGTAAGTTATTTATTGACTATATCAAGCCCTTGAAACGTACCCTATTAAAGAGAAAGTTGATGGATATTAGTAAGGGTAAAATCAGTGTTGACTATCGAATGCTTTTCCCAAAATAGGGGCTATAAGCTGTTGGGTAATAATTGGGCTTTTCCGATATTTTAATTTATTAAATCACTGTATGTCCCTATAAAACAGTTATGTATTCAATAGCTTTATTTAATAAAATTGCAATCATTTGCAGGAAGGGTAAAAAATCACTTCCTGTATTTGTTTTATTGCTGAATTGCACCCAACTTTTCGCACAAGACGCTGCCGACATCAATGTTACGGTAGGAAGAAAAATCATTACCCTTAGTGATGTAGTGATCAATAATAAACTCAATGTTCCTAGCTTTATCGATCGAATTAAAAATGACACTAGTTTTTACAAAGCTTTTAAAAATCTACGTGTACTAGGATTTTCAGCCATCAATGATATTCGGATGCTTGGTAAAGAAGGTGTTTCATTGGCATCTTGTTTCAGTAAAACCAAACAGGTAACTGAAAAAAATTGCAGAAGAATGGAACTGTTGGAAGAGCAAACTACAGGCGATTACTATGATGGTGAACATCAGTACAATTATTACACCGCTCAATTGTACGCTTCACTTTTTTATACGATCGGAACGGTTTGTGGTGAAACGAATGTGGTAACGGGTAACGAGTTTAGTTTGGAGGGTAAATCGGGTCTTCAAAAACATAAGGAACAATTGAAAATGTTGTTTTTTAATCCTGGTAAAAAGATAAAAGGGCTTCCGTTTATGTCAGGGAAAACCGCTATTTATGATGATGATATGGCGGATGTGTATGACATGAATATTGATATGGACGATTACAATAAAACGAGTTGCTATCTATTAACTCAAAAAGTAAAACCCGGTATGGAAGGCAAGGTGGTGGTAGATGAGATGACCACCTGGTTTAATGATAAAACTTTTGAAGTGGTAGCAAGAAAATATTCACTTAGTTATGATGCTGGCCTATACGATTTCAAAGTGCAGATGGAAGTGCAACTTACCCATTCTGGCGACTTGTTGGTTCCCTCAATGATACGGTACAACGGCAATTGGAAAGCTATTTTTAAGAAACGGGAGCGAGGGGTATTTACGGCCACTTTATTTGATTTCAAAGCCGCTACTTCAGGTCAGTAGCAAATAATTAATTCCTTACCAATACATCCCCAAGCCTCGGTTCACCCTAAAAATAAAATGCTAAAAAAGCTAATTTAGTTAAAGCTTGAATATTAGCTATCGCTATTGCTTGGATCGCTAGCAAAGTCTGTTGTATAGGGAGTGTCACCAGCAAAGTTTTTTCTTTTTCCAGCAAATTTTCGCTTCAATACTTCCTGAACGGGTATATTCTCTAACTTGCTTTCTAGCCAAGAAATGACATCAAGGTATATGAATGCCCTGGTTTCAAAACGATTGCCCTGATGAGCAGTTAATTTGACCAGTAATTTTTCAAGTTCAGGTTTAATGTCTTTAACGGAAATATGAAATGAAGTACGGATGAATTTAAAAATCTCTTCTTCTACTACACTGAGGTTTTTCATCTTGGACATGAATCGGTAAACCGATTTTATTAGGTGGTCCAATATATTTTCATTGCCCAATTCATAGTGGGCAATCAAGTGTAGCAAGCGACTGTAGCATTGTAAATCAGTCCGGAGGTCTACTTTCCAGTTAATAATTTTATTTAGATAATCAATGGCTTTTTCGTAATCCCCGCTACCAAAATACAAGCAAGCAATCTTGTAGTAAAAAACCAATACCCTATGCCGATCGAGGTATATTTCATATTCCTTTATCTTTTCTTCGATAGTTGGAATCAAGGCCAATCCCTCAGTAAAACTACCTTCTAGAAAATGTTTGTTAAACAAAGAAATAGTGCTGTAAACAAAACATTGTATGCGGTTATTGACATTGTTTTGCACTAAATCCGTTAAACCAAATTGGTCAAAAATGTCAAGGGTTTCAACTAATTTCTTATGATTGCCCAAATCGAAATGTGACCCCATTAGATTGTGCATTCCTTTTATGAAATGGGCAGTTTCTATGGGAAGCATGCAGGGCTCTTCATCAAAAAGATTGACCCATTTTTGGGTATACCGATAATACTGTAAAAAATCTTGCCGGATAAAGGCATTCCAGCAATAACATTGATATAGGTACAATCGCTCATAAAAACTGGTGCAAGCCGGCGTTTTGTCGCCGAGTTTACTAGTAAAAAAATACTGAAGGGCGATACTCTCTTCTTCATTTCGACAATGCCCATTTTTAATATACCAGCTATATAGTTGTAGGGATAAATTTGAAAGTTGGGATACCAAAGCAAGGCTATCATTTACCTCAACAGACTCTTTGCTCAAATAATCTGCCCTGTCTTGCATGCTGCGGGTGATATAAAGGGCCTCAATTTTTTTTTCAAAAAAAAGCACCTGCTGCAGATACGTAAGTTGGTTATGTATTTTTGCCTGCTCCTTTAGCTTATCCAATACCTTCAAGCTTTGGTGGTAGAGCCCTTTGTTATATAATATTCGGGCATAGTCCATTTGCTCATGCAGGGATATATCGATGCTATCGTCGTTGATTAGTCGAAGGCTGCTGAGGATTTGTTTATACAAATGTGCTTTCAGATTACTAAGTTGCTGCTTTTTGATGCGTTCATTTTTTGCCAGCAAAACCCCCTCATCATAAACATCCATTTTATCTAATGCATCAAATAATTGCACACTTTTTAGCTCATCGGAGGAGGAGTTTCGGGTGGCATATAGCTTGAAATTGCGTTTTTCGCTTTTTTCAAGTGATTGGATGAGCTGAAATAAGGGGTCTGTACTCCTGTTGGGCATCGTATTTTATTTCTTTAAATTCCTTACTGGTTATAGGTTACAGGTTAAAAAAGGTCCTTTATATAGCGTAATACGGCCAACAATTTGTTGGGGTAAAACGGTTGTATGCCACTATATTCGTACAGTAAGGTGAATTACCTAAAAATATAGCAGTTAAACAAAATTAATTTACTGTTTTATTAAATATACAATTTCTATGTCAGCTAACAAGATACACATTTTTGACACCACGCTTCGCGATGGAGAACAGGTTCCCGGCTGTAAGCTCAATACCACCGAAAAGGTTGAATTGGCTTTAAGGTTGGAAGAGCTGGGAGTAGATATCATAGAAGCAGGTTTCCCGATTTCTTCCCCGGGGGATTTCAATTCTGTAAATGAAATTTCCAAGATTATCACCCGTGCTAGTGTTTGCGGTTTAACCAGAGCAGTGCAAAAAGACATCGAAGTAGCTGCTGAAGCACTAAAGTTTGCCAAACGACCACGTATCCATACTGGTATTGGTACCTCCGACCTACATATTAAATCAAAATTTAATTCTAATCAGGAAGATATTTTAGAAAGGGCCATCCAATGCGTAAAGTGGGCAAAAAACTTTGTAGATGATGTGGAATTTTATGCGGAAGATGCAGGCAGAACGGATAATGTATACCTCGCAAGGGTGGTGGAAGCTGTTATTAAAGCAGGCGCCACGGTCGTAAATATTCCTGATACAACTGGATATTGTCTTCCCCACCAGTATGGAGAAAAAATAGCTTTTTTGGTAAACAATGTTTCCAATATTGATAAGGCAATTATTTCTTGTCATTGTCACAATGATCTTGGATTGGCCACGGCCAACTCCATCGCCGGTATCATCAATGGGGCAAGGCAGATAGAATGTACCATCAATGGGCTGGGCGAA
This sequence comes from Ferruginibacter sp., assembly GCA_044339235.1. GTDB lineage: Bacteria > Bacteroidota > Bacteroidia > Chitinophagales > Chitinophagaceae > Ferruginibacter. Next base: position 19,707 of record JBIIVV010000016.1, on the reverse strand, counting down.
AGGGCCGGCAATACTTCATTGGAAGAAGTGGTAATGATTATTCAACAACATAAAAATCTTGGTTTTCATACAGGGGTTAATGCCAAGTTGTTAAATCCAATGAGTCTGTTGGTAGCTGATACCATGCGTATGCCTGTACAATGCAATAAAGCCATTGTAGGCTCCAATGCTTTTTCTCATTCTTCTGGTATTCACCAGGATGGTTTTTTGAAAGATGCATTGACTTATGAAATCATCGACCCGGTAGAGGTAGGGGCCGAGGCTTCAAAGATTGTATTAACGGCAAGGAGTGGACGAAGTGCATTGGCACATCGTTTTCATAAGCTAGGGTATTCATTCAATCGAAATGATATTGATCAATTATACCAGGAATTTTTACTCGTAGCAGATAGTAAGAAAGAAGTATTGGAAGAAGATCTGCATGCATTAGCAAAGGCGCATATTGGAGCAGTTGTATAGTGGTTTCAATTGGGATCGATTTTGTCGGTTGTTATGATGTTGGACTATTTATTAGCACAATAATCTACACTGGTAAAGAATTCCGTTGAATGGTCAGTTGCTCTTTTATTTGTTACCAGAGACATTGAGCCGTTCAATTTTTCCAATGTTGGGCAATAAGTTTATTTATTAAAAAAGGATTCTCGGGGGAGTAAAATTATGGCTACTTATTATAACGAAAACACGGTTCTGTATTTAAATGGAGCTATTATAAAAGCTGCAGAGGCAAAGATGGATTTGTACAGCCAGTCGTTGCATTATGGCTATAGTGTTTTTGAAGGGATACGTTCTTATAAAAATGAGGCAGGTGAAACAAAAATATTTAAGGCGGAGCAGCATTTTGAGCGCTTGAAAAATTCAGCAGTTGCCATTAACCTTCCTTACCATTGGACGGTGGAAGAATTGATTGCAGCTACTTATGAGGTGTTGAAAATAAATAATCTGCAGGATGCGTATATCCGTCCGTTGGTTTTTGCGCCTGCTAATATGAGTTTTGTTGCGAACACCGAATCTAATATTACTATTCAGGCATGGGAGATGCAACCTTTTTTGGGCGAAAAGTTATTGAGGGTAATGACCTCCTCATTCCAAAGACCCAACCCCAAAGGGTTTTTTATTGCGGCAAAAGCGTCTGGCCATTATGTAAATTCTATTATGGCAAGCCAGGAAGCTAAGGCAAAGGGATATGATGAAGCGTTGCTAACGGATATGAATGGTCTTGTAGCCGAAGGGCCTGGAGCCAATGTTTTTTATGAAAAGGATGGACATTTATTTACCCCTGCTAGCGGAAATATTTTGCCAGGTATTACAAGGGCAACGGTGTTGGAAATTTGCGCTGAACTGAATCTGCCGGTAGAAGAAAAATTAATTACCCTTGAAGAATTGAAAGGGGCTGATGCAGTGTTCTTTTGTGGAACAGCCGCAGAAATTATCGGATGGGAGAGTCTAGATAATAGCCCATTTAAAAAGAATTGGAAGGATAGCGTAGGAAGTAAAATACAGCAGGCATATAAAAATAAAGTAGTAGCAATTTAATTATTAAAAAAGCATTATGGAGATAAATAAGTACAGTAAAACAATTACACAGGATCAAACCCAGCCTGCTGCACAAGCCATGTTTTATGGTATTGGCCTTACGGATGCAGATTTAGCCAAAGCACAAGTAGGCGTAGTTAGTATGGGATACGATGGCAATACCTGTAATATGCATTTGAATGATTTGGCTAAATTGGTCAAGCAGGGTGTTTGGGAAAATGATATGGTTGGTCTTACTTTTCATACCATTGGAGTAAGTGATGGTATGAGCAATGGAACTCCCGGTATGCGGTACTCGCTCGTTAGTCGGGATATCATTGCGGATTCAATTGAAACAGTTTGTGGTGCTCAATATTATGATGCATTGATTGCAATACCTGGATGTGATAAAAATATGCCCGGTTCTGTTATGGCGATGGGTAGGTTAAACCGTCCTGCTATTATGGTATACGGCGGTACGATTGCACCTGGTCATTACAAGGGACAGGATTTAAATATTGTGTCTGCATTTGAAGCACTCGGTCAGAAGATTGCGGGCAAGTTGGATGATGCAGATTTTAAGGGCATTGTGATGAACAGTTGCCCTGGAGCCGGTGCCTGCGGAGGAATGTACACCGCCAATACGATGAGTAGTGCCATAGAAGCATTGGGAATGAGCCTTCCTTATTCATCTAGTAATCCAGCATTGAGTGAGGCCAAAAAAGCAGAATGTTTACTTGCTGGAAAGGCTATCCGTCACCTTATGGAAATGGATATTAAGCCTTCCGATATCATGACTAGAAAGGCATTTGAAAATGCCGTTACCATGATTATGGTATTGGGTGGAAGTACCAATGCAGTGCTGCACATGATTGCAATTGCAAAAAGTGTGGACGTAGTATTTACGCAGGATGATTTTCAATTAATCAGTGATAGGGTTCCAGTTTTAGCAGATCTTAAACCAAGTGGTAAATACCTGATGGAAGATCTTCATAACATAGGAGGAGTACCAGCAGTGATGAAGTATTTATTGCAGCAGGGTTTTCTTCATGGTGAATGTATGACCGTAACGGGTAAAACAATTGCAGAGAATCTAGCATCTGTTCCCGATCTAGATTTTGAAGCACAAAAAATTATTCTTCCACTTTCACATCCTATTAAGTCTACGGGACATCTTCAAATCCTGTACGGTAATTTAGCCGAGAAAGGAAGTGTAGCAAAAATATCAGGAAAAGAAGGCGAATTGTTTGAAGGGCCTGCTAGGGTTTTTGATGGCGAATTTGAGTTAATCAATGGTATCAATACTGGAAAAATAAAAGCTGGAGATGTAGTGGTGATAACCCATGTAGGACCTAGGGGCGCACCGGGTATGCCAGAAATGCTGAAGCCAACGTCTGCGATCATCGGCGCTGGTTTGGGAAAATCGGTTGCACTGATTACCGATGGAAGATTTAGCGGCGGTACCCACGGCTTTGTTGTAGGTCATGTTACACCGGAGGCTTTTGATGGCGGACTAATTGGACTAGTTGAGGACAATGATATGATTGAAATCAATGTAGCTACCAAATCAATGACTTTAAAAGTGTCGGCTGAAGAAATTGCCAAAAGAAGGGCCAACTGGGTGCAACCTGCATTGAAGGCAACGAAGGGGATATTATTTAAATATGCAAAATATGTAAAGGATGCTAGTGAGGGCTGTGTAACAGATGAGTAAATCAGTTTTTCGAAGAGAAGTTTTCAAGGTAAAAAATGCGTTTTTCCTTAATATTTGTAATGAATTAATTCAACCTTTTACCGTAATTTTTTTATAAAAATACCATACAATGGAAAAAATAGAAACCATCGTTCATCAAAAAGATTCCAGTGCTGAGTTGGTTGAACTTAGTGCTGTAAATCAGCAGACGGAGACTACTGAAATATCGGGGTCACAGGCTGTACTGGAGGCGTTCATTGCTGAAGGGGTAGACACTATCTTTGGTTATCCAGGAGGGGCAATCATGCCCATTTATGATGCTTTGTATGATTATCACGACAGGTTAAAACATATATTAGTTAGACATGAACAGGGAGGTATTCACGCAGGACAAGGGTATGCCAGAAGCTCTGGCAAAGTAGGGGTGGTATTTGCTACCAGTGGCCCAGGTGCTACCAATTTGGTAACTGGCTTGGCGGATGCCATGATCGACAGTACACCATTGGTTTGTATTACCGGACAAGTATTTGCTCACCTGTTAGGCACAGACGCTTTTCAGGAAGTGGATGTCATTAATATCACTACTCCGATTACCAAATGGAATTATCAGGTGACGGACGCCAATGAGATTCCCTCGGTTTTGGCAAAGGCATTTCATATAGCCGGTAGCGGTAGGCCTGGACCAGTGTTGATCGATATTACAAAAAATGCCCAGCTGCAAAAATTTAGTTATGCAGGCTATAAAAAATGTACGTTTATCCGAAGCTACCGACCTAAACCCATTGTGCGCACAGAATATGTGGAGCGTGCTGCTCAATTGATTAATGAAGCAAAAAAACCATTGGTTATTTTTGGTCAGGGTATTATATTAGGAAAGGCAGAAACCGAGTTTAGGGCCTTTATTGAAAAGGGTGGCCTGCCGGCAGCTTGGACGATTTTAGGATTAAGTGCATTACCTACCGATCATCCGCAAAATGTAGGGATGCTGGGCATGCATGGAAATTACGGCCCCAATGTATTAACAAACGAATGTGATGTACTTATTGCAGTGGGTATGCGCTTTGATGATCGGGTTACTGGAAGGTTGGATAAATATGCCCGTCAGGCTAAAGTAATTCATCTGGATATTGATCCGGCAGAAATTGATAAAAATGTAAAGGCAACGGTTCCAGTATGGGGCGATTGTAAAGAGACCCTTCCCTTGCTAACTCAGTTGATAGAAAAAAAACAGCATACAGAATGGTTGCAAAAATTCAATGAGTTTACACAAAAAGAAATAGAAGTAGTTATTAAGGACGAATTAAATCCTCCAGGAGAAGAGCTAACCATGGGGGAAATCATTAAGGTGCTCAATGAGCTAACCAACGGTGATGCAATCATTGTTACCGATGTGGGCCAACACCAGATGGTTACCTGCAGGTATGCCAAATTTAATGAAACCAAAAGTAATATCACCTCTGGCGGAGCAGGAACAATGGGATTTGCATTGCCTGCGGCTATTGGTGCCAAATATGGTGCTCCCCACCGCACGGTGGTAGCAGTTATTGGAGATGGTGGCGTTCAAATGACGATACAAGAATTGGGTACCATTATGCAAACAGGCATTGATGTAAAAATTTTAATTCTCAATAATCAATTTTTAGGAATGGTTCGACAATGGCAGCAATTATTTCATGATAAACGCTATTCATTTGTTGATATTGAAAGTCCGGATTATGTGATGGTAGCCAAGGGGTATAGAATTGAAGGGCAAAGTATTTCAAAGAGAGACCAGATTAAGGATGCATTATCTACTATGCTCAATCATCCGGGTGCTTATTTGCTGGAAGTAATGGTGGGAAAAGAAAATAACGTATTTCCAATGGTTCCACAGGGATGTAGTGTTGCAGAAATAAGGTTGTCATAGCAAGCAATAGTAAAGGTTGAATATGTAAAAGAGTTTTAATTCATTACAATACTATCCTTTAATAAATAATTAGTTTAAAAACAGGTGTATGAAAAAGGAATTTACTATAACAGTGTATACAGAAAACCAAATAGGTTTACTCAATCGCATTGCTATTATTTTTGTTAGGAGAAAAATAAATATCGATAGTATGAACACATCTCCATCTGAGATAGCGGGGATACATCGGTTTACGATATTAATAGATGAAACAGAAGAGGTGGTTAGAAAAGTTTGTCGCCAGATTGAAAAGCAAGTAGAAGTATTGAAAGTGTATTTCAATACAGAAGAGGATATTGTATGGCAGGAGATGGCATTGTATAAAGTTTCTACAGAGCAGATCGCTGAAAAGGCTAAGGTGGAAAGATTGTTAAGGGAATTTGGTGCTAGGGTGGTTGCTATTACCAAAGAGTTTACCATTTTTGAAACCACCGGACATCGTGAAGAAACCGAAAAGCTGGTGAAAGTATTGGAACCCTATGGGTTGATCGAATTTGTACGGAGTGCAAGAATTGCCATTATGAAAAAAAGCAGGGGGTTCCACGAAAAATTGAAAGAATTTGAACAGCGAGCACCTAGTCAAGAGCTGATCGAGAATGAATTTTTAAATGAACAGCGGGGTGTTTTTAGTATGTAGTATACTATACTTATCGCCTTGGAAACCGCTTTACTTTTTAATATAGTATAAAGAATAGTACTGAATAAATTGATTAAAGAATCATTCGATAAGAAAATATAATAAATAACAATTTAACTCCCTTACTTTTTTAAATGGTAGGGGCATTATTAAACTCCTCGAAAAATTCCCTTTTGGGATCGGGGGCAAACAAAAAACATGGCTAATTATTTTAACACATTGTCGCTTAGAGAAAAGCTGAACCAATTGGGGGTTTGTGAATTTATGGACAAATCCGAATTTACGGACGGAGTCAATGAACTGAAGGGAAAGAAAATTGTAATTGTGGGCTGTGGTGCCCAGGGCCTCAATCAGGGGTTGAATCTTAGGGATTCAGGACTTGATATAACCTATGCGCTACGTCAGGAAGCAATTGATGCAAAAAGGCAATCTTGGAAAAGTGCAACGGAAAACAATTTTACTGTTGGAACTTATGAAGCATTAATACCTTCGGCTGATTTGGTGATAAATTTGACACCTGATAAACAGCATACAGCAGTGGTTACAGCAATCATGCCGCTGATGAAAAAGAATGCAACGCTTTCTTATTCCCATGGATTCAATATTGTGGAAGAAGGAATGCAGATTAGAAAGGATATTACAGTAATCATGGTAGCGCCTAAATGTCCAGGTTCTGAAGTGAGAGCGGAATATGTGCGCGGTTTTGGAGTGCCTACATTAATTGCAGTACATCCAGAAAATGACCCAGAAGGAAAAGGATTTAAATATGCGAAGGCTTATTGTGTTGGAACTGGTGGGCATCGGGCAGGGGTATTAAGGTCATCTTTTGTAGCAGAAGTGAAATCTGATTTGATGGGTGAGCAAACAATTCTTTGCGGATTGTTGCAAACAGGATCAATCCTTAGTTTCGATAAAATGGTAGAGAAAGGAATTGATAAAAGCTATGCTTCTAAATTGGTTCAATATGGTTGGGAAGTAGTTACGGAAGCATTAAAGCAGGGTGGTATTACCGCTATGATGGACCGACTTTCTAATCCTGCAAAAATTGTGGCTTTTCAATTGTCCGAAGAACTCAAAGAAATTATGCGTCCTTTATTTCAAAAGCACCAAGATGATATCATGAGTGGAGAATTCTCCAAAACGATGATGGAGGATTGGGCCAATGATGATAAAAATTTATTGACCTGGCGTGCTGCAACCGGTGAAACAGCTTTTGAAAAAACACCTGCTGGCGATATGAAAATTGCCGAGCAAGAATTTTTTGATAATGGATTGTTGATGGTAGCTTTTGTGAGGGCAGGCGTGGAACTAGCTTTTGAAACAATGGTAGAAGCAGGAATCAAAGAAGAATCTGCTTATTATGAATCATTGCATGAAACACCCTTGATTGCCAATACCATTGCCCGTAAAAAACTGTTTGAAATGAACCGCGTAATTTCGGATACTGCTGAATATGGTTGCTATCTTTTTGATCATGCTTGTAAGCCTTTGTTGGCTGATTTTATGAAAGGAACGGATACCGACATTATTGGTAAAAATTTCAATGCTGGCAAGGACAATGGGGTAGACAATAAAACCCTGATTGTAGTAAATGAAGTAATTCGTTTTCATCCGATTGAATTGGTAGGTGCTGAACTGAGGCAGGCGATGACAGAAATGAAGGCTATTGGTGGAAACGCTTAATTTTATACCCCCTTTTTCATTGATAAGGGGCTATAGTTGGGTTGAATTAATTATCGCAGTAACTTTGCTTTGCTAAGGTTCTAGGTAAAATATGGGGGGCACCCACTTGATTTTTCATCGGGGCTTCCTTGGTTATATAACGAAATGCTACAATCTGTCCTATACACAGTAGACGGATGCTAATGAAAGATTTGCAAAATCTGTGGAAATATGTGTTATCAGTAGCATAAAACCAATTATTATGAAAGAAAATCCAGGTTTGTACGATCCGCAATTTGAACATGATGCCTGTGGTATCGGTTTCGTTGCCAATATCAGGGGGAATAAATCTCATCAGCATATTTCTGATGCATTGACCATTTTGGAAAATATGGAACATCGGGGAGCCTGTGGATGTGAAACCAACACTGGCGACGGCGCTGGTATTTTTATCCAAATTCCTCATGAATTTTTCTTTGATGAATGTGTAAAATTGGGAGTGCATTTACCTTCTTTCGGAAAGTATGCTGTTGGAGTAGTTTTCTTTCCCAAGGAAATTAAATTGAGGGAAGAATGTAGGGATATTTTTAACCGGGCAGCAGAAAAGCTCGGACTTGAAATTATTACTTACCGCAGTGTACCTGTCAATACCTTTGATATTGGCCCTACTGCTTTATCGGTAGAGCCAGTGATGGAACAGGTTTTTATTGCCTGTCCTGATTATATTATCAATCCAATGGATTTTGAAAGGAAATTATTTGTATTGCGCAAATATGCTACCCATACTATTGACAGTACGGTTCGCAAGGATGATATTGGTTTTTATATTGCTTCTCTATCCTATAAGACGGTGGTATATAAGGGACAGTTGACCAGTAGTCAAGTTCGTCACTATTTTCCGGACCTTACTAATAAAAGGGTAGTCTCCGCTTTTGGGTTGGTACATTCTCGATTTGCCACCAATACATTTCCATCCTGGAAACTAGCTCAGCCATTCCGTTACATCGCACACAATGGAGAGATCAATACATTGCAGGGAAACCTAAATTGGCTCAAAGCAAGTGAAAAGGGTTTTTTATCATCCTATTTCAGTAAGGAAGAAATGGAAATGTTGTTGCCAGTAATCAACAGTGTTCAATCCGATTCTGCTTGTCTAGATAATATGATAGAATTACTCACCCTTACCGGCCGTTCACTTCCGCATGTAATGATGATGTTGATACCGGAGGCTTGGGATGGCGATGATAGAATGGATCCGGTAAAAAAAGCTTTTTACGAATACCATGCTTCTATGATGGAACCTTGGGATGGCCCTGCCTCTATATCATTTACAGATGGTAAAATTATCGGAGCCACATTGGATAGAAATGGCCTTCGGCCTTCCCGTTATTGTGTTACCACCGATGGAAGGGTAATCATGGCTTCTGAAACAGGGGCCTTGCCAATTGATCCTGCGCTGGTAAAAGAAAATGGGCGATTGCAGCCTGGAAAAATGTTTGTGGTGGATATGGAACAGGGAAGGATTATTAGTGATGATGAATTAAAAAGTACCATTTGTTCACAAAAGCCTTATGGAGACTGGTTGAATAAATATAAAATTCGCCTGGAAGAATTACCCGAACCAAGGGTAATGTTTACTCATTTGGAAAGTGACCAGGTATTTAAATACCAAAAGGTGTTTGGTTATACAACAGAAGATTTGGATGACATCATAGCCCCTATGGCTTTAGATGGTAAAGAACCCATTGGCTCAATGGGAACAGATGTGCCATTGGCAGTATTGAGCGATGAGCCCCAGCATTTGAGTTCTTATTTCAAGCAATTATTTGCTCAGGTTACCAATCCCCCAATCGACCCTATTCGTGAAAAGCTAGTAATGTCGCTCACAACATTTGTTGGCAATAATGGTAATTTGCTAGAAGAGGATCCTTTGAGTTGTCATACGGTTGCATTGAAGCATCCTGTATTATCTAATTTTGAACTTGAAAAAATCAGGAGTATTGATACAGGGATTTTTCAGGCAAAGACCCTTCAAATGTATTACCGTGCAGACGGAAAGCCAGACTCACTTAAAAAAGCATTGGACAGACTCTGTCGATATGCTGTAGATGCTGCCGAGGATGGGTTTGAAGTACTAATATTAACCGATCGTTCAATCGATTCTGATCATGCACCCATTCCATCTTTGCTGGCTACAGCTGCAGTTCATCATCATTTAATCCGAAAAGGATTAAGGGGATGTGTAGGTCTGGTGGTAGAGTCGGGCAGTGTTTGGGAAGTACATCATTTTGCTTGTTTGTTAGGATATGGAGCTACTGCCATCAATCCTTATATGGCATTGTCGAGTATACGTGATATGAAGTTGAGCGGAAGATTACAAACTGATCTAGAAGTAGATCAACTGAAAAAAAATTATACCAAAGCGGTCAATGACGGTTTGTTAAAAGTATTTTCAAAGATGGGTATTTCAACCCTGCAGTCTTATCAAGGCGCTCAAATTTTTGAAATTCTTGGTTTAAACAGTTCTGTAGTAGACAAATATTTCACTGGTTCCATATCTCGAATTCAAGGGTTAGGACTCGATGAAATTGCCAAGGAAACACTAGCAAAACATGCTTTTGCATTTCCTAAAAAACATATTCCTGTTGATCGGCTACCAGTAGGCGGACTGTATCAATGGAAACGAAAAGGGGAATTCCATTTATTTAATCCGCAAACCATTCATCTGTTGCAATATTCTACTCGGATGAATGATTATGCTTCATTTAAAAAATATTCAAAACTGGTCAATGATCAGGGAGAAAGGGCTTGTACTTTGCGAAGCCTTTTTCAGTTTAATGCACAGCGAAAAGCGATTTCAATTGATGAGGTAGAACCTGCAGAAGCAATCTGGAAAAGGTTTGCTACTGGAGCAATGAGTTTTGGTTCTATCTCTCATGAAGCACATAGTACATTGGCCATTGCCATGAACCGTCTAGGGGGAAAGAGTAATACAGGGGAAGGTGGTGAGGATGAAATGCGTTTTGAAACAATGCCTAATGGAGATTCAATGCGCAGTGCGATCAAACAGGTAGCTTCTGCCAGATTTGGTGTTACCAGTAATTATTTAACGCAGGCAGATGAATTGCAGATTAAAATGGCGCAGGGTGCCAAACCAGGCGAGGGCGGGCAATTACCGGGCCATAAGGTAGATGATTGGATTGGAAGGGTTCGTCATGCTACTCCTGGAGTAGGATTAATTTCTCCACCTCCTCATCATGATATTTATTCCATTGAAGATTTAGCACAGTTGATTTTTGATTTAAAAAATGCTAACCGAGCCGCAAGAATCAATGTAAAATTGGTATCCAAGGCTGGGGTGGGTACGATTGCTGCAGGTGTTACCAAAGCAAAGGCGGATGTGGTATTGATTGCAGGTTTTGATGGCGGTACCGGTGCGTCTCCGGTGAGTTCAATTAAGCATGCAGGATTGCCATGGGAGTTGGGATTGGCTGAAGCCCACCAAACGCTGGTAAAGAATAAATTGCGCAGCAGGGTAATCTTACAAACAGATGGTCAGTTAAAGACCGGAAAAGATATCGCCATCGCCACCTTGTTGGGTGCCGAAGAATGGGGAGTTGCTACCGCTGCCTTGGTTACAGAAGGTTGTATCATGATGCGGAAATGTCATCTCAATACCTGTCCGGTGGGGGTGGCTACGCAGGATAAACAATTGCGGGAACGTTTTACCGGTGATGCCGATCATGTGGTAAATCTGTTTAAATTTTTAACGGAAGAACTGCGCGAAATTATGGCTCAATTGGGCTTTCGTACCATCAATGAAATGGTAGGCCAAGTAGATTGTTTGGAAATGCGCGAAGGTATCAATCATTGGAAATATAGCAAGTTAGACTTGTCACCGGTATTGTACAAGGAACCAGCTTCCAAGTATACCGTAATTTATAACAATGAGCAACAGGATCATGGATTAGACAAAGTGCTTGACTGGAAGTTGATAGCAGCGGCCCAGCCTGCATTAGATAGCCAGCAAAAGGTGTCCGCTTCTTTCCCTATAAAAAGTATCGATAGAACTACCGGCACGATTTTATCCAATGAAATTTCAAAAAAATACAAGTCAGCAGGTTTACCCGATGATACCATTCATTTTAAATTTACTGGCACGGCCGGTCAAAGTTTTGGTGCTTTTAATACAAAGGGTGTTACACTGGAACTAGAGGGAGATGCAAATGATTATTTTGGAAAAGGATTGAGTGGAGCTAAATTAATTGTGTACCCATCGGCTAGGGCCAATTTTGTTGCTGAAGATAATATCATCATTGGTAATGTTGCTTTTTATGGAGCTACCTCCGGTGAATCTTATATCAGAGGAAAAGCGGGTGAGCGATTTGCTGTTCGTAATTCTGGTGCCACAGCAGTGGTTGAGGGAGTGGGTGATCATGGATGCGAGTATATGACTGGAGGGAAAGTAGTGGTACTAGGTGCTACAGGAAGAAATTTTGCTGCAGGTATGAGTGGTGGAATTGCTTATGTATATGATGTAAAGGGGGAATTTCCATTGCAATGCAATACAGAAATGGTTGATTTGGATCCAGTTGGAGAATCAGATAAGGAGGAATTACTTACAATGATCAGTGATCATTGTAAGTATACTAAAAGTACAGTTGCGAAATTTGTAATGGATGATTTTGAGAACCAGTTAAAGAATTTCGTAAAAGTATTTCCTAAGGATTATAAAAAAGTGTTAGAAAAACAGTCCGGCAAAGTTAAAAAGGAACTGAAGAAGTAGTATTCCTTTTAGAAAGGAGCATAAAAATATTATTTACTTTAAAAAAATTCTCCGCTTTGGAGGCAAAGTATATATGGGCAAACCAACAGGATTTTTAGAATTTACGCGGGAGCTTCCCTCCAAGCGTTTACCCGAAGAAAGGGTAGGTGACTATAAAGAATTTATAGAGCGATATTCTGATGAAAAGTTAAACCAGCAATCGGCCAGGTGTATGGATTGCGGCATTCCTTTTTGTCACAATGGTTGCCCCCTAGGCAATGTGATTCCCGAATTCAATGATGCAGTGTATCGAAAAAGTTGGAAAGAGGCATATGATATATTGTCTTCTACCAATAATTTTCCAGAGTTTACTGGACGTATATGTCCTGCCCCTTGTGAAACAGCCTGTGTGTTGGGGATCAATCAACCGGCTATAGCGATTGAAGAAATCGAAAAACATATCATCGAAATTGCCTTTGATAAGGGATATGTGCAAGCTGACAAACAGATTGTGCGAACTGGAAAAAAAGTAGCAGTAATTGGTAGCGGTCCTGCCGGCTTGGCTGCTGCTGCTCAATTAAATATTGTTGGACATTCGGTAACTGTATTTGAAAGGGACGATTTACCAGGAGGGTTATTAAGGTATGGTATCCCCGATTTCAAGCTCGAAAAATGGGTGATTGATAGAAGGGTAAAATTAATGGAAGAAGAAGGGGTTGTATTTAAATGCAATGCCAATGTTGGGGTTGATATCAGTATTAGTAATTTATTGAGGGAATACCAGGCAATTGTACTAGCTGGTGGAAGTACCGTTCCTAGAAATCTAGATATTCCTGGAAGGGATTTAAAAGGGGTATATTTTGCTATGCAGTTTTTAAAGCAACAAAATAAACGGGTTGCCGGCAGTTCTTTTTCCGAAGAAGCTATTATGGCTACAGGTAAAAATGTGATTGTGATTGGAGGAGGAGATACCGGAAGCGATTGTGTGGGTACCTCTAATCGTCATAAGGCGGCTTCGGTAACTCAGTTTGAATTAATGCCTAAACCACCTAGTCAAAGAAACAACGCCATGCCATGGCCTAATTATCCAATGTTACTTAAAACTACTTCTTCTCATGAAGAAGGTTGTGATAGAAAATGGGCCGTTGCCACCAAGGAGTTTATTGGTGATGAAAAAGGGCAATTGAAAGCAGTTATCATGGTTGACTTGGAATGGAAAGTGGTAGATAATAAACCAGCACAATTTGTAGAAGTAAAGGGTAGTGAAAGGAAAGTGCCTTGCGAATTGGCATTTTTGGCGATGGGGTTTGTACATCCTCAGCAAGAAGGGATGATCAGTGAGCTGGAGGTGGAATTGGATGAAAGAGGCAATGTAAGAGCATCAGAAAAAAATTACCAGTCCAATATCGCCCGGGTTTTTACTGCAGGTGATATGCGCCGTGGGCAGTCGCTGGTGGTATGGGCAATCAAGGAAGGAAGGGATTGTGCTCAAAAGGTAGATGAATTTTTGATGGGTCAATCCTTATTAGAAACGGCCGACAGGAACGCAATTGCCCGTTATTTGTAAATAGATAAATTTCTTAAAGCGTGTTTAAGGGATGCAGTGTACCACTGCATCCCTTTTTTTGTCCTTTCCATTCATTATGGGGGACTACTATTTTTGAAAATTAAAAATTATTCTTATAGTAAGACTATAAAATATAGAATAAACAAAATATGAATAAAAAATGGCAGCTAATTTATATTGAATTGAATTTAGATAAATTATAAAATATTAGCTTTTTTTATCAATAAATCCGTTATTTGATCATTTTACCTTAAAAGTTATTAAATATTTTATTAAAATGGACTATTTTTTAGGCTAATTGCTGGTATTAAGTAAATATTACAATAAGATATATATATATAATTTGATCTCTGAATGGATGGTAATTCATATTTTTACTGAATAAATGTAATATATCAATAAAATACAATGTTTTATTGATTTTTTAAAACCCAAAAACAATGAGTATGAAAAAAATTTCAATCCAGTCGGTCCTGCCATTTGTGGTATTGATTGCTGTTGCTTTGGCAGCTGCTTTTATTGCGCCTGAGGCGGATTATGATCCCACTAAAATCGTAGGCGGTCCCCAATACAATACATCCGATATGACTTGGGTGCTGATTTCTACAGCACTGGTTTTTTTAATGACTCCCGGACTTGCCTTCTTTTATGGTGGAATGGTGAATCGTAAGAACGTGATTTCTACCATGATCAAGAGTGTGGTAGCTGCAGGTATTGTAGGGGTATTATGGATTGTAGTTGGATTTAGTTTGAGTTTTGGAGATTCCCTTGGTGGTTTCATCGGTGATCCAAGAACTTTCTTATTTTTTAAAGGGGTAAAATCACATGCTGCTTGGCCACTTGCTAATACAATGCCACTTACCCTATTTTCATTGTTTCAGCTGATGTTTGCCATCATTACTCCCGGTTTGGTGGTAGGTGCGGTTGCCGAACGTATCCGGTTTACGGCATATGTAATGTTTATTATTTTATTTAGTTTGTTGGTATATGCACCCGTAGCACATTGGAGCTGGCATCCAGAAGGATTCCTTGCTAAAATGGGTGCCTGGGATTTTGCTGGTGGAACAGTGGTTCATATTACAGCAGGTTGCGCTGCACTTGCAGGTGCACTGGTATTGAAACGTAGAAAATCGCATGAGCAAAAAGCTGAAATTCCTCCAGCCAATGTACCTTATGTATTGATTGGAACCGGTTTACTTTGGTTTGGTTGGTTTGGTTTCAATGCAGGATCTGCAGTAGGAGCTACACCTTTAGCCGTGAATGCTTTCGGTACTACCAATACAGCAGCAGCTGCTGCGGGTTTGGCTTGGATGTTTTTTGATGTGTTGAAAGGAAAAAAACCATCTGTACTAGGATTTTGTATCGGTGCAGTAGTTGGCTTGGTTGCCATTACGCCTGGTGCAGGTTTTGTAGGTATTCCTCAAAGTATCATTATCGGTGTTGTAGGAGCTATCATCTCTAATATCGCAGTAAGCATCAAACAAAAATCAAGCTTAGATGACACATTGGATGTTTTTCCTTGTCATGGTATTGGTGGTATGGTAGGTATGTTGTTGACTGGTATTTTTGCTAATCAGTTGATTCATGGTATTAAAGATGGTCCTCAAGGTTGGTTCTATGGTAATTTCTCTTTCTTTTTAATTCAGGCTAAGGCAATGCTCATAGTAGTAGCTTATAGTTTTACCATGTCGTTTTTAATCTTCAAGTTCATCGACTTTATTTTACCAATCCGGGTAAGTGCTGCAGATGAAGAAGAAGGATTGGATGCATCACAGCATGATGAAAAATATCTACAGGGTACCCTACTTGTTAGTACCGGTGGCGTATTTGAAGAAAAAGATAATATATAAATGTACTTTCACCAGGGTTATTTGTACCCTATCAATTAACCCTGGTGTTTTTTTCTTTCTGCCAGCGCAGCTAAGAAGTATACCTATTGCCAAGTAAAGAAATTGAGTTATCATAACTAACTTTACTTTATTAGATTGCCAATAAGTTTTAACGATGCTACTTGAAAAGTTATCTGGGATATTCCAGCTAATTCAACTTATTATTCAACTAAAACTTCCAAAAATGAAAAAATTATTTTTAATTACATTACTAGTTACTGCAACTTTTTTTAATAGTTCATTCGCCCAAGATTCAACCAAGACCTTGACTATTTCAGGTTCTGTGGATGGCTATTATCGACATAATTTCGCAAATGCGTCGGATGGTATCAATAGTAATAACAGAACAAGTTTTACCAATTCTCAAGGAGCTTTTGCATTGGGGATGGCTACTATCAAAGCGGATGCAACTTCTTTATCAGGAAAGATTACAGGAACTGTTGATTTAGGTTTTGGACAAAGAGCGGAAGAGTTCTCTTACTATGAAAAAGCCAGTGGTTCATCATTGGCACTTGTAAAACAAATGTACCTTAGCTATGCATTATCCAGTAAAGTAAAAATTACTGCAGGTAAATTTGCAACGCATGTGGGATACGAATTAATGGATGCTCCATTGAACAGAAATTACAGCATGTCTTACATGTTCACCAATGGTCCATTTTCCCACACGGGAGTAAAGATGGATGTTACGGAAGGCAATGTTGGCTTTATGTTGGGAGTGGCCAATTTTATTGACCAAACTGTTTCAACCTCCAATGTTAAATCCCTGATTGCGCAATTGAGTGGAGGTTCTGCTGATGGCAAATTTAAAACCTACCTCAATTATGCAGGTTGTTTTGGTTCTACTGCAGGTTTAAACCCACTTGGTCTTAAAAGTTTTAGCCAATTGGATTTGGTGGTAACTGGAGTGGTTTCAGATAAATTTAACCTTGGTTTTAATGCTACTGTTCAAAGCAGAAATCAAATTGAAGGATCAGCATTAGAGGACGGAAGTTGGAAAGGAGCTGCATTATACTTAAATGTGGATCCTAGTGCTAAAGTGGGTCTTACGCTAAGGTCTGAGTATATCAGTGATAGCAAAATGATCTATTTCGGGACAAAGAATATTTTCGCTAATACATTTTCTTTGAATATTAAAACGGGTGCTTTCACCTTGATTCCTGAGCTGAGATTTGAATCTGCCCAAAGTGGGTTCTACTCAAAAAATGATGGCAGTACTTCCAAATCAACTGCTACTGCTTTATTAGCTGCAGTGTATAAATTTTAAGTAAATACGGTATCGATAAATAGTTACCTTTTTCATATGGCAAGCAATCGTTAAGGCCCCCCGTTTCCACGGGGGGCCTCTATTTTATACCATCTTTGTTACGCTGAATTTCTTCCGGCATTGATGATGCCAAATGAGGAACGCATTACTAGTTTTTCGTAGGTTGCTTTTAGTGGAGTATTGATAAGACTGTCTTCTATCTCTCTAATGTTCATGATAGCAAATTGCTGAATGGTGAGTAGCGGCAAAACCATTTTTTCGCGCATTAGAATGGATAGCTGGTCAACAGGGTAGTCGCTCATCAATTCCGTTTTATCAGAAAGTTTGAGTATGTATTGTTGGGTTAAATTGTATTCATCATAGATCATGTTCCAGATTTCTCCATACTTTTCATCCTTAGCTAGAAAAGCAGTTAAGGGGAAAAAGCATTTTTTCATTGCCATTTCACTATTGTCGAGTAGGGTTTTAAAGAACAATGAATTTTGATATAGCTTTTTTAGCTGAGCAAATTTCCCCTGTTGGTCGAGCTCTTTTAAAGCGGTGCCTACACCAAAATACCCGGTTACATTTTGTTTCAATTGCGCCCATGCCCCTACGTAAGGGATTGCACGCAAATCCTTGAAGGATATTTTATTGCCACCGCCACGTTTAGCGGGTCTACTACCAATATTCGTTTCGCTGTAAAATTTCAAAGGACTTACCTGAGATAAATAGTCTGCGAAATAGGGATGATCTTTCAGTGCACTGTACTTTGTGAAACTTTGATTGGCTAGTTCCTGTAATAGGGATTCTTCGTCTTTTTCAAGAGTGATATGCCGGTTGTTAAACAAGTCGTTGGAAATACCTGCATGCAGTAATTGCTCAATATTAAATTGTGCCGCATCAATGGTTCCAAAGTTGGAGCTCACCGTTTGCCCTTGAACAGTTAATTGGATTTCCTTATTTGAAATATTTTGTCCCATGGAAGCATAAAACCTATGTGTTTTTCCCCCTCCTCTTGAGGGTGGTCCACCGCGCCCATCAAAGAAAATTACTTCAATGCCATATTCTTTGGAGATAGCAGTTAATTCCTCCTTTGCCTTGTAGATGCCCCAATTGGCCATTAAATACCCACCGTCTTTCGTACCATCACTAAATCCAAGCATAATGGTTTGTCGCTTTTTTCTTCTTAAAAGATGGGTATTGTATTTTTCATTGGCATACAGTGTCTTCATAATACCTGCTGCATTTTGCAAGTCATCCACTGTTTCAAATAATGGAATGATATCTACGTTGATTTCATTTTGTTTCCAACCACTTAAAACAAATAAGCCAAATACTTCCAATACATTAAGGGCACTATTGCATTGGCTGATAATATAGCGGTTACAACCCGCTTCCCCATTAAAATCCTGAATAGTTTGAATGGCTTTGATCGTAGCAATCGTATCGGTGGTTAATTCTTCTTCAAAAACCTCCTCTTTTAGTGGCGTAGCAATTTGTGTAAGTAATTTTATTTTTTCTTCTGTTGAAATGGTAGGGTAATTAGCAGGCAGGCTGGTATTTTTTTCAGCAATTGCTGCCAGTACATTGCTGTGAATGGTACTTTCCTGCCTTACATCGAGCGAAGCGAAATGTAGTCCAAAAACATTTACCTTGTTGATTAGGTTATTTATTAAATGTAGGAACAGACTATTGTGTTTGTAAATCAAAATCTCTTTTATCCGGTTGAGGGATTTTAATATTTCTTGTTTGTTTAAATGTGTTCTTTGGCCTGGAATAAATATGTTATTGTACATATCGTTTTCCAGTTCAATCAAAATAGTGTCTACTCCCTCAAAAGTAAGCCTGCGCCTTATTCTTCTAATTTCTAGGTAATAAGATTTGATAATTCCACCTCTCAAAGCATCCGCTACTTTTAAGGTGGTAGCCGACTTAACAAAAGGATTTCCATCTCGGTCACCACCTGGCCAAAATCCCATGGTGATAATAGGATTCATTTCATTGAGTGCATCCGGGAACTGGTTTTTTAAAAATGAAATGATTCTTCCTGCAGCAGGGTAGAAAATATTTTCGAGGTACCATATTAAGTTCATCGCCTCGTCGTACGGAGAGGGTTTTTGCTTCTTAAAGAAAGGGGTCTTGCCTAGTTGTTGCAAATACATATTGATTTGAACGGCATTGTTTTCGGCCAATGCATTGGATAGGTCATTGATGATTCCCAAAACGGCCCCTGGATAAAACTGCGTAGGATGTGCGGTTAACACTAGTCGAATAGCAAAATTGGCTAGCTTTTCCTTTAATTCATCTTGCTTTTTATGTTCAATTACTTCACTTTCGAGGTGTTTCAAGGTGCCAACCCCATTGATGTCGTGCACTTCTTTAAATGCGGCATCTTCCAACGCATCGAATAATACTACTTGTCGCTCAATATATTGAATGAATCGAAACAACAGGTCTAACCGCTCTTGGGGCAGCTTGTAAGTGGTATGTTTGGAAAAAAACTCTTCTATGATTTCATTGGGGCTCTGGTTTTTTTTATACCCTTCCTCACAATTGTTCTGCAAGAGCGATAATAAAATCCCCGTTTTTTCAATTCGGTGAAAAGGAAGGGAGGTAAATAGACTATTGTACAGTTGAAATTTGATTCCTACCAAATTTTTAAAATGCCGCAAACCTCGGGTTGACTGGTGATCCATATTCAAAATTATTTAATAAAATGTAACAATGCAGGCAGCAATGCAAGTAAAACATGAAAATACTTCAAAATTTTCAAATACTTGTACTCAAT
>JBIIVV010000145.1:0-8037 GCA_044339235.1 Ferruginibacter sp. | reverse complement strand
GACCGCATAGTTGGAATATTCGGGATCGTCACATGTCCGATACCCTTGATAGATTACTGACTTTGCACGGCAATCAATCAAAAGTAATTGTGTGGGCACATAATTCGCATATCGGTGATGCAAGGGCGACAGATATGGCGGAACAAGGGATGTGTAATTTGGGAGAACTTGCCCGAATGAAACATTCAGATAAAGGAGTATTTCTTTTAGGCTTCGGATCTTATAAAGGGAGCGTAATTGCTGGAAAAAATTGGGGTGCCACCATGCAGAATATTTCGTTGCCAGAGGCAATAAAAGGAAGCTGGGAATATTTATTACACAAAGCTAGCAGTGCAAACAAACTTTTATTGATGGAAGATTTTGCAAATAATGACACGATGATGGAAAATCACATAGGGCATCGTGCTATTGGAGTGGTGTATCAATCACAATTTGAGCAATATGGCAATTATGTTCCTACTATTTTACCTATGAGATATGATGCATTTATTTATTTTGATGAAACCAGGGCTTTATATCCCTTACACAATACAGTAGATGGAACTCAAATACCCGAAACTTATCCTTTTGGAATTTGAATGTCAATTTTCATAAATTAAGTATTCATTTTTTTAATTATTTTTTATGCCCAAGAAAATACAACCTAGCAAACCATTTGAAATTCCAACACCCGTAAAAATGCCGGATATTGAACCTCCGGATGATCCTGAACAACCTTTTATTCCGGTGGAGGATCCAGATAGTATACCAGATGAAGATCCATTTGAAACACCACCCTATGAAATCCCTCCCCCTGCTGAAGGTCCTTAAATTCAATAATATGAGTAATAAAAGAGTAAATATGGAAGCTACTAGGGCTATTGATTACAAGCAGCTCAAACTTAGTAGTACTGATTTTGAACAGAATGGCTTTATACCTCCAAAGTTCACCTGCGACGGAAGTGATATCAGCCCATCTTTAACAATCGAAGACATTCCAGCTGAAACAAAATGTCTTGCACTCATTGTAGATGACCCTGATGCACCAAAAAGAGAATGGGTTCACTGGTTGGTATGGAATATTCCTGTAACACATTATATTAAGCAAAATGAGGTACATGGCATTCAGGGAGTAAATGATTTCCAACGCCCTTCTTACTCAGGCCCCTGCCCTCCTTCAGGAACCCATCGTTATTTTTTTAAAATATATGCGCTGGATTCATTACTAGATCTGTCTGCCAATTCCACTAAATCTCAGTTAGAAAAAGTCATGAGTGAGCATATCATTGGTTTTGGTGAATTGATTGGTTTGTATAAAAAAATAAACTAATTAAAAATGAGGCTTCTAGATAAAAAGATAACAATTCAAAATTATATCAATTTAAATACCCCCTAATAAAAATAATTGATGGCTTTTAATATTAACTAACCTGAAATAATTTTAACTGAATGAAGGCCTTTTTGTTTTTACTAATTTCTTTCATTGCTGTTACCGCTACCTTGACTGGTTTACTGTTAATCAGTCAGCCTAATGGCTCCTTACTCAATCTTCCCCTGAATTTACTGGAGGGTACATTTTTTAATAGTTACCTGATTCCTGGAACGTTATTGGTGATTTTTGTAGGGGGTGTAAATATGCTAGCAGTATTTTATAATTTAAAAAAAGACCGAAGTAGATATGACTGGGCAATGGCAGGCGGCTTTGTTGTTTCGGGATGGGTTACCATACAGTTACTGTTAATTCATACCGCACACTGGCTACATATTTTATATTTTGGAATTGGGGTAATTATTTTTTTATTAGCCTATCAGTTAAAAGGGAAATGGATTGTTTGATTTTTTCAGCTTCCCTACACTGATTTCTTGTAAACGAAGTAAACCGAAGCTGTTTATTAATTATACTATTAAATATTCGGCCCACAGTTTCATAGTCTATTTTTTATAAATAAAAACATCATGAAAAAAATTTACCTTTTTTTGATAATGGCTATTAGCATCTATCCTGCAGCTGCATTTCGTATTGAATATGGAAAAGATATTGTCATTTCCCAACCTGTGAATGAAAATTTGTATATAATGGGTGGTAAAGTAACCATTAATGCTCCCATTCATGGGGATTTGATAATTGCCGGTGGCACCATTGTTATTAATGACAGTGTTACCAATGATATCAACATTGCAGGCGGTGAAATAACCTTTAACGGATGGGTGGGTGGAGATATTCGCTGTGCAGGGGGCAAAATCTTTATTCGAAAAAATGTGTTGGGTGAAGTGGTGATAACCGGGGGGGATATAATGGTTGATAAGGGAATAGAAATTGGCGGATTATTAGCAAGTGGAGGAAATATCACCATCAATGGAAATGTAAATGGGAAAATACTAGGTGCATTTGGTGAATTTTCTTTAAATGGAAATGTCTTGAATGATGTAGATCTGAGGGGTGGTCATCTTTCCGTAAATGGTTTGATTAGCGGAAATACTGTTTTGGCAGCAAGGACAATTGTGTTGGGTGAATCTGCAGCATTCAAGGGAAATATTCGTTATTGGAATAAACAAGGCACAATAGGTCTAAAAAACAACTCAATCAAAGGAAAAGCGATTTTCGATCCTTCTTTACGTATTCGAACCGGGGAATGGTATTATCTCGGTGCTGTAACTATTTTTGGTTTTCTTTGGTACATTGGTATGGCTTTGCTAATGATTGTTGTTGTTCAGTATTTATTTTCCGCTACTATCAAAAAGTCTGCGGCTACTGCTTTTAGCAACAGTTTGCAATCCCTAGGAGTTGGATTTTTATTTTTTATTTTAATACCAATAGTTGCAGTAATTGCATTGTTTACCATCATTGGTGTGCCGATAGCCATTTTCTTATTCATAGGGTACGTCTCGCTCATCTTACTTTCAACGGTCATCACTTCTGTGGTCGCGGCCAATTGGATCAATAATCAAAATAATTTTCATTGGAATATGACCCAACTTGTTTTGATATCGATTATTATTTTTGTTGTGTTGAAGCTCCTTACATTTATGCCCTTTTTTGGTTGGTTCGTGATGGCCTTACTAGTTTGCATATCATTTGGTGCAATTTTATTAAATATCAATTGGAAGGGAAAGCGCCCACAAATAGTTGCAGAAAAGTAGCAATAGGATACAATTTTTATAGATTATAAAAAAATGAGTATGCTAGGATCGATAGAGAAAAAACGGACAATTGCAAGGACATACGGTTTCTTGATATTGCTGGTATTCATTTTATTAAGTCGTTACGGAAGACCACTATTGGAATGGATTTTTGCTAAGTTATATCAATTTTTTATTGAGAATGGAGTTCTGAATATAGGTGCGTAGGCGATAAATTATTTACGTGCCAGCAATAGGTTGATTGGTTTCCATTGCTCAATATGATCACTGATAATTTTTAAAATTGCAACAAAGGGAATAAATAACACCATTCCAGCCATCCCCCAAATAATGCCTCCTACTATTACGGCAATTAACATAGCCAAAGTACTTACCTGTAATTGGGTACCTACTACTTTTGGAAATATCACATTGGCCTCGAGGTATTGAACAAAGCTAAAAATTGCAATTACTCCCAGTGGATACCAAATATTGCCAGTTTGTATCCATATTACAGAAATAGGTAAAAGGGCACTTACAAAAATACCAATGTAAGGAATGATGGTCATCACTGCGCAGAGCATTCCAAAAAGAATGGCATTTTGAACACCCAATGCATATAGACCAATGCTGTTGAGAACCCCCACAATCAGATAAACCAACACCATTCCTTTGATGAAGTTATAATAAGTGTGGATTGTTTGCTGTAAAATGGTGGCTAACTTAATTTGACTTTCGAATGGTGTGATTAGTTGCAGATAAGTTACCAATACTTTTCTATGGTACAAAAATAGTGCGGAATACACCGGAATCAAAAAGGCAGTAAAAATGGTGTTAATGGAAGTTTCAACCGTGGCTTGCAACATTGTTCCCAAACTACCGGTAAAGTTACTTCTCCATGTATTTTGAATATTGGTGGTAACCCCTAAATGGGTATTCATCCATTGTTGTATTAGCTGTACCGTTTTTTCAAGTTTACTAAGTATCCGAGGGACATCGGTAAGGAATATATTGATTTGCCAAATCAGCAACCATAAAATTAAAGCAAAAACAACTGTTACTATTAGAAGACAGGCGGATATGGCAATTGGCTTTTTCCAGCCATGATTCTCCAGCCATTTGCAAACAGGATATAAGATGATAGCGATGAGTAACCCAAAAAACAAGGGTACAAAAAGAGTTTTTCCTGCGTATAGCAATAAAGCGGTAAAACCGATTGCTTGCAAGTATCGAATATAAGTGGAAAAAGGGCGGGTGGTAGACTCCATAATTTTTACAAATAAAATTGATTGAATTATATTGAAAAAATTATATCTGTAATCATTTTGCAATATGACATAGATCAGCTACTCATTGAAAATAACAAGTAACCTTTAGATAAATTATGGCTTCTTATTTTGATAGTTGGAAAATGCTTGCTGGATTTGCTTTTTTTCTGCTGGCAATGAATTTCATGGAAAGCACCTTAGCTATTTTGGCTGGAAGGAGGTTTAAGCTTTTTTTAAAGAAGCATACTACTAGCAAATTGGAGGCCATTGGCGGTGGTGTTATCGTTACTGGCTTACTTCAAAGTAGTTCTATTGTGAACCTATTGGTACTAAACATGGTAGGTGCAGGGGTGTTGAAAATGGAAAACGCATTAGCCTTAATGCTAGGTTCTAATCTAGGAACTACGGTAAACAGTTGGTTACTGGCCACCATTGGTTTTAGTTATTCTTTTGAAGTCTTTGTATTGCCAGTAGTAGGAATAACAGGAATTGCAATGGCCTTTATTTCAATGGAGAATAAATGGTTTTTAGTGTTTAAATTTTTATTTAGCCTAGCATTTCTATTTGTAGCGCTTGGGTATATTAAAACGGGTATGGAGGAATTTGTAAAGCAAACCAATTTGTCTGCAATTGCATCCTATCCTTTAATAATTTTTCTTTTGCTAGGCATATTATTGACAGCAATTGTTCAGTCTAGCTCTGCCGTAATTGCACTTACCTTATCTGCTTTGTATACCAATGCCATTACATTACTGATCGCAATGGCCATCGTATTGGGTGGCGAAATTGGGACAACTTTAAAATTGTTTTTAGCAGCTGCAAAAGGTACTGCAAGCAAAAAAAGAGTAGCGCTTGGGAATTTTCTTTTTAATTTGATTACTGTTACAGTCATATTTTTATTACTGCAACCGATTAATTATATTTTCAGGGAATTGCTTCCGATAAGCGACCATTTGATTGCATTGGCATTTTTTCAAAGCCTAGTAAACCTATTGTGTATTCTTCTATTTTTACCATTTTTACGACTTTTCGGAGTTTTTTTATTGAAAAGTTTTAAAGAAAAAGATGAGGGGAGTTTTTATATTAGTAAAGTGTCGGTTAGCGATATGGACAACGCAATAGATGCTTTGGATCAAGAGACTAAAAATTTTATCAACCATGTGATTCAATATAGTCTGAATTCATTTAATATAAATGAGGGTGAAATATCTAACATAAATGTAAGTAAAAGTTTCACTCGTAAATCTGTTTCCCAACAGTATAATTATATCAAACAGCTACATGGTGAAATGCATGGATTTTATTTAAAATTGCTCAGCGAGGCTTCCGATAAAATGGTTACCGAAAGGCTTGAGCAGTTAATTTCGGCTATCCGAAACAGTATGTATGCGGCTAAAAATATAAGAGATGCCCAACATGATATTGAACAGATGCGCAATTCCTCTAATGACATCAAGTATAATTTTTATATTCAGTCAAGTGAAAAATTGATGCATTTATACGAAAAAATTAAATTAATACTCAATAGCAAGGAAGTCGAAAATTGTTTGCAAGAGCTGACTTTACTATACCATTCGATAACTAGCGGCTATACTTCAACCCTAGAATCGCTTTATAAAGACAGTGTAGCCAACAAGGTCAACGAATTAGAAATCACTACGCTAATAAACTTTAACCGTGAATTGTACACTTCTTTCAAATCGATTTTATTTGGTTTAAAGGATTATTTACTTACTGCTAAGGAGGCGGAATTTTTTGATACCCAACCTGGTTTTATCAGGTGAAAGAACTGGAATATTTACTATCGAATGACCCAGTGTTAGCTTGGAGGTAAATGTTTAATCCCAAGTAAATTTGAATATTGGGGAATTGTATGCGAGATGTAATTTTTTCAGAAGAGTGCTAATCCTACAATCTTAATAAAACAACAAAGTATATAGCCATAGCAAAACCTGCTATCAGTGTAAGGTATCCCCAGGAGTAATCCTTTCGAATTTTATACCACATGATCCAACTACTTACAGATAAAAAAATAAGCCCTATCGCAATTGCATCCATAGAAAATCGCCATACGCGGGTAAGTAGCCAATTAGGTTGTAAACTAGGATTATTCCTATTGGCGCCATTGAAGGTATGAAGGTTTCTTAGTTTTCCCCAAATGTTATAAGAGAACTCGTTTTGAATACATATTGACTTTTTAAAATCAGCATGGATATTGTTCACATGACCTGGATATGAAATGCTAAAATCAATACTATCAGCAGTCAATTTTACATTATTTACCTCGCCTGAAATTTTTAATTGAAACAGCATATTTCTAATTATTTGAATGCTATCTAAACCCGGCGGAATATTGATTGGTGTTACCTTTTTATTTTGCTTTCTCTCTTCCCAAAAACTGGCAAACTTCCAATCGTCATGGTTTAATAAAAGTCCTGATACAGAAAACAGCCATATAAACAATACCAAAAACAATCCAATATGGATATGAAGGCGACGATTTGTATAGGTGATTTTTTTAATTAGCATTTTGAATTTTATCTCAGTAAAAATAATAAAAGTGCTGTAAAACTGATGGCTCCCAATATAATGACTACCCATCCTAACTTCCTTTCTGCTTTAAGGAAATACCATAAAAAAATACCGCTGGCAGAAAGGAATAATAGCAAGTAAACCACCATATCTGCTATCATTCTCCAGTTCTGCATGAATAAAGAATTACCCCGAATTTTTACATTATGAGGTCCAGGCATCTTATGAAGAAAATTGGTCGCTCTTAAGGAACCTTCTTCAATTCTAGTTATTAAGACTTCATTTGTTTGTTTCTTTATTTTAATTTTTGTAGTTAACCCTGGCAATATTACAGGAAAAGAAATTTGACTGTCATTTTGCGAAACATAATCTATCTCCCCTTTTATTCGAAGTTTTTTAATAATCCCTTTGGCAGTTTGTAAATCAGTGGTATCATAAGGGATTTTATCAATGCTAGTTTTGATATCGGGTAAATTTTTAATAGGATTAGTTCTATTAATGTAGTCCGTATGATTTAATACCAGCGCACTTATACTAAAAATAAGTACGATAGGACTAATAAATAATCCAACATACAAGTGAATGGTGCGAACTGAGGGATAGTGTTTTTTCATTCAATTATTTTATTTCTACTATCTGGTGTATTGGCAATTTTGGAATAATCATTTCAGTTCTACCCTTAAAATATTTATATTTTAAGGCCATTGCTCCTGGTTGAAGCAGAACCGAAACTGGTTTTGTTTTGGTTGTAACTGACAATTTTAAATTGTAAATAGGAGCAATTTCATCAAAACCTTTCACATTGGTATTGGCATGATTACCTGAAGTATTGATTAATTGAATCAATATTTTTTTATCCTTAGTGGTTGGTACAATATTTATTTTGTGAGATCCCTCTATTTTAACGAAAGGCTCAGGGAGTAGTTGGTTAACAATATTCGTTATTAAATCTCTAATCACCGGTGAGGTATTATCTAGATAGGATTCAGCGAGAGAAAGATAAATGCCTGCGATTTTCCCTTTTCCATAATCTCGGATAGTGGCCGACACATCTGAAGGATCGACCAAATCATCCAATGGATATAATTGATTTAACACAGTTGTGCCAGGTAAAGCAGCTACTGATCTAGTATCTGCT
>JBIIVV010000144.1:0-8043 GCA_044339235.1 Ferruginibacter sp. | reverse complement strand
AAAAAACAAACTATCAATTAACAAATAGGGCATTTTTTTCACTTTACTATACCCATGAATAGTAACAATTATCTTTTTAAAAAATAATTTGCCCATTAAAATATGAAATTTTCGTAAAGCAGCACCTCCCGTCTGAATAAATAAAATATCAGCTAAAAATATTTTTTTTAAATAAACAAAGAGATTAAAACTGTTAATACTAAAATATTCTTCTTTAATAATATTAGATTCATCAATAAAATCGAGCAAAAAATCATCTTGAATTAGATATTTCAATCGGGCTATATGGATACTAATACCACCTGCAGGAGGTGCAATTGGACCAAATATTAAAACTTTTTTATATTTTTTCAAAAGAGAAATAGGAAAAATAAAGAAACAAGAATTATTGAAAATGTTTTACAACAAGACTAAATTTATTGCTGCTAGAATAAGTAAGATCTTCCATTTTTGAATAGGTTATAAAAAAATCAGTATCAAAACCAACCATAGTAGAAAATTTTGATTTAAAAAGGTTTAAATGGGAATTATTAAAACCTTTAGAAACAACCAATTTGATTTCCAATGGAGCATCAATCGAATATTGATGAACCTGGGCCATTTCTAAAAAAGAAATCCCTTTAAAAGAATGATCAATACAAGCTACACTACTTCCATCTTTTAAATCAATATTAACACCAGCACGACCTTGTATAGAATGAATATCAGGGCAAACGATATTTTTTAAAAAATCAGAATTATTTAATTGAACAATATCATCCACTTGATATCGAATTAATGGAAAAACGTTATTAGTTAAAGAGGTAGTTACAATATTTGAAGAAAAAAATTCATTAATCGAATACAAAGGAAGTGGGTAGTATTTGTTAGTAAAATCCTGGGATAAACAAATGGTCCTTTCACCATTTCCATACCAGTCATAAATATGAGTATGTAAAAATGATTCGACAAATTCACGTTGGAAACCGTAGAGGGTCTCAGAAGATGTAAAAGAAAGAGGAATATTTAATGTAAGACCCTTTTTATGTAGTTCGAAACAAAATTTATATAAAAGACTTGGAAAGGCTTCAACAGCAACAGGAGAAAAATTCTTAATTAAATCATAATAAAATAAAATAGTATTAGAATTGATATTTTGACTAGAAATATACAAAACATTGGAGTATTTATTAAATTTATGAGTAGTATTTTTACCAAGCGCGCCCCTAATAGAAATCATGGGACTACCTAAATTAAAACCCAACTCTGATCGGTAATTCCTTAAATAGGCCTGTTCGGTAAATACATTAAAGGGGGACCTGTAAATATTTAATGGTGAACCCGTAGTTCCACTTGTATAACCAATAGATTGAAACAATCTAAAGCCTTGATTAATCAAATTACTATTATTACGAACATCTGTTTTAGTTATAATGGGCAATTTTAGTATATCTGAAAGGTCTTTGACATCATTCATTGAAATGCCATTCTTTTGATACAGATTTTTATAAAAAGCAGAATACTTGTAGGCATATTTGAATAAATCAATAAAAAGATCATTGTATAGGGAAAGTAACTTATCATAACCTAATGCGTATAACTCAGCAATTTCATTATATTTTTTAATTGTTAAAAAATTGTTTTTTAAATAATATTTGAGAAAATCATTCATAAAAACAGTCAATATTAAAAAAGAGAAATTGAGTTAAACTTTGCAATATAACGGCTATATACAAGATTTAAATACAACTTACATTTTTGTAAAGGAGAAAATACAATTTTTAAACCATCGACAACTAAATAGTCATCTAAAAAATTAATAGTATGAATACCTTTACAAAAACTAGAATTTAAAGGGGGATTAATTTTAAAATAAAGTTCCTCTATAAAATCATATTCATCCAACCTGCAAATTTTATTAAAAGAAATTGACTTACCATAACGCTCTGATGAATTTTGAGTGGGTCTATAAATTCCGCCTTCATATTTTATAAAATGACCAGCTGGCCTAGTCCCATCCAGATTATTTTTAAATGGATTTTTTATATGAGGAGTATATGGACCTTCAAAATTATCAGAATAAAAAATTAACAATTGACTATTGCTACACATACCTATTTTAGTAGCAAATAACCAATACTTATTATTATAAAATAAAACAGTAGAATCTAACAATGGCTGGCAATTAATAATATTAATTTTATTAACTAAAGTATTAGTATTAAAATCATAATCGTAACAGCAAACGTTTCCATTTTTGCCAGACTCCGGAATAACTCTTACTCTATCATTATCGATATGAATATAAGGGTAAGAACAATGGCTTTTAGTATCTAATAATTCAGTAGAAGATAAATATTTAAATTGACTAGTGAAGGTTGATAAGCATATTTTACCGTAATTATTACTATAGTCAAAATCTTCATATATTAAATTAATATTTCCTTCCGGAGATTTAAAAATAAAAGGATCTGCAAAAAAACGAAAGTTAGAATTAATATCCATCCAGGTAAAAGAAGAATCAATTTTTTTATTTCGAAATAGATCATCAATTGAATAATTTGAAATACCAATATTCCATTGTTGAAAACAAAATTTATAGTAAATTTTAGTAAATAAATTCATTAAAAATCCTCTAAAAAAGTTTAATCGATCATTAAAATAATTACAATTTTCCCCGACAAAATTGATAAGAAATTCATATTTCTTTCAAAACAACTTTTTGATAATTTGTCATTAGTAAACAGATAAGCGTTATAACTAAAACTCTTATTCGAGCGTCGTCGAAAGAATAAACAGTATAAAACCCAACCATCCAACTTGATAATGCAGAAATAATTAAAATAATATTGATATCCTTACTATTTCTGAAATTAATGAGTCCTTTAATAATTGGAAGAAGAAGTAAACTAATAACCAACATAAATCCAATCAACCCAAACTCAGTCAAAAATTTAAGATAACCACTTTCTGGATGACTAAAATAGGAAATTCGATTATCAGATACCCAAAATTGATCCGGATTATGAACAGAAACATAATTTGCATAATTACCGATACCTATTCCTAAAAAAGGATGGTTGAAAAATATTTTAATAGCATCCTGCCAAATAGACAATCTAAAATCGTAGGCATCCTCCACAGACGACCTTTTAAACATAGCAAAACTGTCAGCATAATTATACACCAATATAAATATAGAAAGAATAGTAATAATTGAAAATACTTTAATATGATTATTGGAAAACAGAATGAAAATAAATAAGCCAATGCACCAACCGCCTAATCCAGCTCTACCTCCAGTAAAAAGAAGGGCAAGAAAGGATAAAAAAACAAAAATATAATTAATAACAGGCAACTGTTTCGAATTCTTATCTTTTATCAAAAATAAAAAACTGGTAGCAGCAAGAAACTGGGCATATTTTTGAGGATCTTGAAAATAACTAGGATATCTAATTACATCCAATACCAACACATTGCTGTTTAAAGACTTCTCAAATGAAAATTCAACACCAAATACAAATTGGCAAAGTAAAAATAGCAATGAAAATATACTGGCAAATTTTAAGGTATTAATAATTGATTTGCAAAACATTGTATTTTCAACACATTCATCAATCAAAATTTTTGCAAAACCAAATATAGAAAAATATTGAAATAATGCAACCCAAGTATCCTGTGACAAACTTGAGGCATTTAAGGATCCCATGATTATAATGAAAGTTAATAAACAAAACACTACTACAAAAAAAGTACTGTTTGTTACTTTTTCCTCTTTTGACTTGTAAAATAATAAAAAGAAAAATATTGTCAAGAACTCGAAAATTGTAAAGCTACCAAAACTAGGAATAAGATCAATTGAAAGAAATGGAAAAAAAAATAAAATGAAATGAATAAAAACTTTGTTTTTGTCAGATTTTGTAAATAACATCTGAAAAATAAATAATGACAAAACCAATACAACAATAACTATTAAGTAATTTTTTGGCATCTAATATACTAAAAATTGAATACTATTTTAAAAACACAAATAATACTACCGGAAATTAAAATAATCCTAGGATATTTTAATAATACGGCTTCGCCGATCTCAGTCCCAGCGATGACAGAAATTAATTAATATAGTTTTAAATGGAAATTATTAAACGGCAGCCTTATTCTTAATTAGCATTCTGGACTTTGATTTATCACCATAAGTGTAACCATATCCATAACCGGAATTGTTAGACAGATAACCTCTTTTTTTAACGCCATTAAAGATGATAGCAGGATTGGTTAGTGGATTAACTTCGTTATTATCATCAAATCTTTTTAAAAGAATTTTAGGGGTAAACTTATGTCTAACAACGTACAAGGTAGTATTACAGCAAGCAGATAATACATGGGCATCTGTAACCAATACAATCGGTGCAGTGTCAATAATCAATACATCAAAACGTTTTCCTAACGATGATATCATTTGTTCAATCATTCCATTTTCAAGTAATTCAGAAGGATCTTGTTGAATACCACCAGAGGAAATGAAAAATAAATTGTCGTATTTAAGTACTGGATTAATAATTTCTTCTAATCTTTTATTACCCATCAAATAATCACACACTCCTGGTTCCTTATCTTTAGCAAAAATTTTCCCAAGCGAAGCATTGTGCAAATCGAGATCTACCAATGCTACTTTTTTACCAGTTAATGAAAAACTAATTGCCAGATTAGCCGAAATAAAACTTTTTCCTTCACCTGATATACTGGAAGTAAGCAATATTTTATTATGAGTAGAGTCAATACCTAAGTATTGTAATGAAAATCGAATTTTTCTAAATTCTTCTGCAATAAAACTTCGTTTTCCAGCCTCAATCAACAACTGTTTTTTTGACTTATTATATCCCAATTCTCCAATGATTGGAATGGAAGTGAGCGCTTCAATTTCATTCCGATAAAGAATAGTTGGACTAAATGTCTCCATCGTATTTATTAAAGCAATGGGTAATCCAAAAGTTGCAATAATAATTGCAGCAAGAATAATCAGTTTATTGGGACTAACAGGGGAGTTGGATGATTGTGCATAATTTACAACCCTGGTATCTGATAAATTAGAAGCGTAGGACAACTCACTTTCCTCTCTTTTCTGAAGTAAGAAGGAATAAATTCCACTTTTAATATTTTGATCCCTACTAATTTCAAGTAACTGCCTTTCTTTAACTGGAATGGAATGCAACATATTGCTATAACGACTATTGGTAGCTGCTAAATATTTTTTATTGGCCTCCAAATTATTTCGTTGGCTTTGTATATTATCGATAATATTGGGCTTAATTTTATTGATTTGATCAGTTACAGAAACCAGTAAGGGATTATTTTCAGCAACCGTTTTTTTGAGTTTTTCGCGCTCCAACTCAGCTGTATTTAAACTATTTAATAATTGTGACAAAGTTGGATCACTAACACCTAGCGTGGAAGGTGAAATACCCACATTGCTATTATTAGTCAGTATATGATTTTCTAGCTGGTTAATTACAGACAACTGCATATTAACATCACTTAATTTTTGATCATTTGCACTCACATTTTGTAAAAACAATTGACCTTGGGTACTAATATCGACTGCTTCACTCCCAGCTTTATATTGCTGAATCTTTTGTTCAATTGCAGAAAGATCCCCACCCACTATATTTAACCTTTCCTCTATTAATGAGAGCGTTTTTATTGCTAGTGCATTTTTTTCAGTAATAGCTTCATTATTATACGCTATAATCAGTTCATTCAATACATCTTCTGCCAAATTTGTTTTATAATCCCTATAACTTAAATTGATAACACTAGACAATTTATTAGAAGCTGTCACTTTTAGGTTTCGCAATAAATTTTCGGCTGCTTCTTTCACTTCAAGAAGATTAAAATAATATGGGTATTGGTTATTGGATATGTTGTATTTCTCATTGGGGGAAAATTTAAATTTCCCATAAGTAGTGGTAAGCCATTCATTGATCGGCCCAATTGGCTGATTGTTTATAAATACAATCCCATTCAAGGAATCATATTTCAAATACAATTTTTCCTTAACCTTTTTAACTAAACCGGGATTAAACGACTCTATAGTGAGAGGCGCTTCCTGGTAAGCTGATAAGGAATTAAATTTACTTTCCTGAAAAACGGGTGCATATAAATGTAATTTATTGACAACATTATCAATTATTGGCCTAGATTGAAGCACCTCGATTTCATTCTCTATAATCTTTTTTGCGTTGATCATATTTAAGGACTCCATCAATTTAGAATCATCATTTCCCTTTTTTTCATCCTTAATAATTAGAGAAGCCCTTGCTTCATATTTAGGGGAGGCATATAGGATATAAACATATGCAAGGCCCGATGAAAAGACTAGAAACAGTAGAAATATTGGCCAGTATGCCAAATATTTATTCATCATTTTTACAAAAAGACTTTCTTCTTTTTGAGCTGGAAGTTTCCGATTATTCTTTTCCATATTAATTTATAATTCTGTCTAAAACAATTACAACTACTGATAATCCAGATAATATTGCTGGCACCAATTGACGGCCACGCCCAACACTAGCCACCTTATCCTTATTGGGTTCAACATATACCACATCATTTGGAAGTAAATAGTAATAAGGCGATGTGAGAAAATCCTTTGAATTAAGGTCAACATGTTTCACCTTCTTATTACCTTGGGTTTCCCTTATCACTAACACATTGTCTTTTTTACCATAAATTGTAATATCACCTGCAAGACCGAGTGCTTTTAATAGGGATATCTTTTCATTTGGAACGTTAATTACCGTTGGATGACCCACTTCGCCAATTACGGTTACCTCAAAATTGAGATGTCGTATGTTTACAATGGGATCTATAAGTAATTTCTTATCCAATACCATTTGGGTGATATTGTTTTTTAGCTGATTTTTAGAAAGACCAGCAGCTTGGATATTTCCTAGAATAGGCAATTGAACAAAACCTTCCGAATTAACCAGGTAACCCGAAGACTGTGAATTGTTGCCAACTGATGAAGTGGAGCTAATAACCAAATTATTAGTAGTATTAAATAACGCAGAGGCATCAGGATTAAGACTAGTAATGGCAATACTTAGTATGTCATTATTCTGAATTAAATTATCAGCTTCAACAGGCATTTGCAAATAGCTAGAATCGATTGCGTTGTTAAGATAAACTGAATTTTTAGTGCTGATACAAGAAGAAAAAAACAAAATCAATTGAAATAAAAGTATTAGCGATACAATCGGTTTGACCATACAATTAATATTATGTTGTTAAAAAAATCTGAATGTAAGAAGGTAAAAGGTGAAGCTTGTTCTTAGGAGGGCTGCAGACCTATTAAACAGGTACTATTTAATAATTCAAACAGAGGACTAATTCTTGGTAGGAATGAATTTAACTGGAAAATATAGAAGAATGGATAACTAGTAATCGTAGGGAGAATGGAATTTTATTAATTTATAAAAACGTATTAAGTAAATTTAATATTTAATACTTTGTATTCCAAATTTTTTAAAAATAAAAATCAAAATAAATTGCACAACTATAGAAAGTCGGATTAAATGGCAATACATACTGATAATATTCAGTCAGGATAAAGCAATCAGTGATTTTAAGTAAAGAATAAAAACTAAAAAAATTAGCGGCAAAATCAATTCATAAATTCATTTTATTATACAAAAAAAAATCCTCCACAAGAGTGAAGGATTAATTTGAATACTATTTGGAGCATTTACCATTTGTCAACTTCTTCTGTACTACCATTATCAAGTGGTTCCTGAGACTCAGGCTCACTTTTAACAGGAGGAACTATTGTTTCATTTTCAATAGAAATTGCTGCGGAACTATCGGAAGCTTCATTTTCGACAGGAGCATTTTGGTACTGACCATCTTCTCCTTCATATGGATTATCATGATTGAAAGCATCAAAATCAAAGTCTGGCATTAAATCAGTCTTAACATAGTCAATCGCTTCAGCAAGCCCCTTTATAAACTTATTAAAATCCTCTTTATACAAAAATATTTTGTGCCTATCATAGCCTTCAGAATCAA